>NZ_CFHTQA010000037.1:0-35931 GCF_984394615.1 Spongiibacter sp.
ATGAGGTGATGCTATCACCTCTAATTAGGTGGCCAAATTCACTATGCCACTACAACTGCAACAAAGCGTGAGAAATCTCTCCGGGACATTGCGGCCTCTATTTCGGCATTTGATGGCGGAGAGCTGGAGTCAAGAGGAATGTTGAGCGTTAACGACATACTTGAACAGACCCCAGGAGTTACTTCCAATTCGGCCCGTCCGGGGGATCAGCGCGTTGTGATGCGGGGGATTTCCACCAGCGCCTCTCCCACTAGCACAGTCCCGTATCCGGTAGGGATATTTATTGGCGATACTGCCTTGAATGAACCCTATGCCGCGAGCATTACCCCAGACCTTTCGGCTTTTGATCTGGCTGCAGTAGAGGTGCTTAAGGGGCCTCAGGGAACGTTATTTGGTGGTGCGGCGTTATCTGGAGTTTTGCGATACCGCCTGAACGATCCTAAGCCGGATCAGTGGGAGCTGCGTTATTTTGCACAGCATATTGAGCCGGAAGAAGGGTCAACCGGATTTGTACAGGGAGCTGTCATCAATATTCCTCTGCTGGGGGAGGACGGCGATTTGGGTGCAAGGCTTGCGTTTATCCGTAGAGAATACCCTGGTGTTACAGATGATTTGCGTCCGGAGCAATTCAAGAGGGATGTAGATCAAGGGGAGGGAGATCAGATTCGAGCTGCTGTACTTTGGCAGCCATCGGATGCCTTACAGGTAAGGTATACCTTTTTAAAACAAGACTATGATGCTGAAAATGGTCTGGTTATCTCTGACCATATTGATGGCCCAAGGGCTACAAAAGGTTCACTGATACCGTGGCCGAATCGTCATGAATTTGGTATGCAAAATCTTGAGATACAGTATGACTGGGAACATGTAAGACTGGTTTCCAGTAATTCCAAGACCGAGAAAAAGCGCTTTAACACCATTGATTCCTACGGTGCCATGTTGGGCACCCCCGCTGCTGGGAGTCCTGAATTACTTGCCATGCCTTTTGTGACAGATCAGGAGTCGAAGTCTAACCAATATGAACTGCGGCTCCAGTCTATTGGCGGTGAGCGTTTTGAATGGCTGGTAGGCGGATATTACCTAGAATCCCCCATACGCTATTTCCTATCATTAAACGTACAGGCATTGGATGACGCTTCCAACTTGTTGGGCACTGTTTCGAATACAGTGCAAACCCTTGCCGATTCACTGGGGCTTGGTGCGCTGACCGGGGGTGTACTGAACGTGATATTGCCGGGCTCTGACGACCTTTCTTGCGAGCTGGCAGTACTCTGTGCGGAGACAGATGCTGAGGCAAAAGAAGAAGCTCTGTTTTTTGATTTAACCTGGCGCCCCTGGTCGAGGTTAGAGCTTGCGGCTGGTGCACGTATTTACCGTACTACTGTTGATGGAGGCTTTGTGGGGCGGGGAATAGGTGCCAGGTTGGTAAACAACGGCCAGTCTCCTGCGGACTTCACAACGAGCATTACGGAAGAGGGAGTCAACCCCAAGTTCTCGGCTACCTTCCATTTCACTGATGACCACTCGTTATATTTTCTGGCGAACAAGGGGTTCCGGTTTGGCGGTATACAGAACCTTCCGGAAGATGAACTACAGAATGTTCCAGGTACTTATAATTCCGACTACATTTGGAATTACGAACTGGGCCTTCGCACTTCCTGGTTAAGAAACACGCTTGAATTCGATATAACTGCATTTCATATCGACTATACCGATGCACTTGTCGTGCTGAAGAACGCAATACAAATTAATTACTATGACAATGTGGGAAGTGCGGAAAGTGATGGATTTGAGGCGAATCTCCGATGGCTGACCCCTATCCCCGGCGTTATTTTCAGTCTTAGCGGCGGCACAGTCGATGCGCGAACTACTGAAGATTTCCAGGCCGGACGAGACATTGTTCCGGCAGGCAAGACTCTTCCTGGATCCGCAGACTACCAATACAGCGCAAATTTGGCGGCTTATGGTTCTCCAGACTGGCTAGTCAATATGTCGGTATTGCTTGGATATACGTATGTCGGGGAAACCTATAACGACATCGCATCAGATGAAATCGTCAATGACTATGGCTCATACAACCTGGGGATGAGTTTTTCAATACCCTCTCTTAAAGGACGTCCCACGCTGGCACTTAATGTCCTTAATCTCACTAACGAAACTGCTCCTGTCAGTGTCATTAATGCTGCTGCTGGCGATAACTTCTACATTCTGAACCCGCCGCGAACCGTCACCGCCCGGTTTAGCTTGGAGTTAGATTAATGAATATCCTAACAAGAATTCTGACCGCTATTCTTTTGAGCGTCCCTTGCTCTGGATGGGCCGGGGAGGGGTGGCCTGGCAGTGCATTGTCCGCTGAGGATGCCATGACCGTCAGGGCCGATCAGTTTGTTTCCGCTGATCAACACCGCGACTGGCAAGTTGATCTGGATCAACGAGGGCTTCGCGCAGCGGGTAGTACGGCTCACGAGGCCTATATTGACGTACTGCGAGAAAGGCTTATAAAAGCAGGTATTCCAAACGTCTATGAAGAGCCTGTTACCCTTAAAAAATGGGAGGTGGGTAAGTGGTCTTTGGAGGTTATTGGTAATGCTGATACTGATGTGATTACTTTACCTACCGCCAGTTTTGTTCCCTATTCTGGAGGAACTCCCCAGGATGGGGTCAGGGGAAGGCTGGAGCTAGTTCAGAGCGATAACGATTTCAATGGTGATAAGCTTAAAGGAAACGTTGCGTTGATACCGCTGAGCAAACCTAAAACGACATTGGAGGTCTTTGCGGAAGCGGCTTTTTCCCTCCATGGTTTCGGCCAGTATCCTGCGTCAGCAAGGCCCTACGAAAGAACGTATTTTTCCACCAGCCAGATGGCAAAGAAGCTGGATGCTTTAAAGCAGGCCGGGGCGATAGGTGCGGTATTTATTCTGGACGAACCCGCCTCCAATGCACTGGGACTTTATGCTCCTTACGATGGCGAAAGCCGTGGAGTCCCGGCGTTGTATGTGGATAAAAATGTGGGGCATACGTTACTGACGTTGGCCGAACGCGGCTTCGACGTGCGGTTGATGGTTGATGCGAAAATACGCAGTGTTAACAGCCGCAATCTTATTGGGGTAATCCCCGGTGCTTCTGACGAATTGATTGTGCTGAATAGTCATACAGATGGCCCAAATGGTATAGAAGACAATGGGCCTAATGTGATTGTTGCTATGGCGCAGTACCTTTCCCGTTTGCCGAGAGAGGCGTTGCCACGCAGTGTTATGGTTTTGCTTACAACGGGGCATTTTGCCGGTGCTCAGGGAGGGCAAGCCTTTGTAGATGCACATCTGGATGATGAAACGCTAGGGAAAATTGCGGCCTTGCTCTGTTTGGAGCATCTCGGTGCCGAGGAGTGGGTGCAAGGCCCGGGGGGGCGCTGGATGCCCACAGGAAAGGCTGAACCCTATGTGTTTTTTATGCCGAATATACCCGCGCTGATTGCTGCCGCTAAGGATGCGGTTAATAGGGCCGACTCTGCTCCCACCATTATCCGTGGGCCGACCCGTCCTCAGGGAGGTGGGTATTTCCACGATCATGTCTGGCCGGGGGAAGGGCAGGTATTTTGGGGGCGTGTGCGGATTCCGACGGCGAATTATATTGCTGGTCCCAACTATCTGTTTAATTGGGGAATCAGTACGGCGGATAAGGTGGATTATCAGCGCCTGCAGCGGGAGACAATGGCATTTACAGAGATGACACTGAGGCTGGCCCGTACACCTATGGGCCAGTTACGGGAGTTTGCAGAATGATTTTTCGGGTATTTGCTTGCTATTGCCTGGCGCTGCTCAGTGCTGCTGCCAGCGCGGCGGTTGTTACTCTTGATGCGGGCCTACTAGAGGGCAAACAACAGGGCGGTGTTTCGAGGTATTTGGGCGTGCCGTATGCGGCCCCACCTGTAGGAGAGTTGCGCTGGAGGGCTCCGCAGGCGGTGTCTCCCTGGCGTGGAGTTCGCAAAGCCCATGAATATGCGGACGCCTGCACACAGATCGGCGGCTTTTTTGCCAGTAATGATCAAGCGACTTTTGACAAACCGTATGGAAGTGAGGACTGCCTTTACCTCAATGTTTGGGTGCCAGAGAGCGGTGCTCAAGCACGTCCCGTACTGGTGTTTTTTCACGGCGGGTCGGGGATTGCGGGTACCGCTGCTCATCCCATGTATGACGGGGAAACACTGGCTAAGGAAACCGGAGCCGTGGTGATTACGGCCAACTACCGTCTGGGCGTATGGGGATCGTTGCAGAGCCCCGCCCTGCAGACGGGAAACGCCGCCGAAGACTCGGGCAGCTTTTATTTACTGGATATGATCCAGGTGCTGGACTGGGCGCGGCAGAATTGCCAGCCGCTGGGCTGTGACCCGTCAAACATCACTATTTCCGGCCAGTCGGCGGGCGCGGTCGCGGTATTGGCGCTGCTTCGCTCTCCTCTGGCAGAGGGCAAGTTCCAGAAGGCCATCAGCTTTTCTGGGCTGCCATTTTCTGCCTCGATGGGCGAAGCTGAAGAGCGAACAGACGTGCTGCTGACCTCGTTGTTAATTAACGACGGGCTTGCCGAGAATAAAAAAGCGGCCGCCCGGTTGCTTGCCTCCATGTCCCCAGAGCAGCTGCGTGATTACCTGTACGCCAAATCCTCCGAAGACCTGTTGCGTGCAAGTGGGCGAGGGCTGTATCCGCTCGCTGTTGACGACGGGACGGTGCTAATGGCCCTGAATAAGGCCGATAAACTGGCCGCAAAAGCCGTCAGTGTTGTACCGCTTCTGATCGGCAAAACCCGGGACGAAATGACAACGCTGGTACCTATCAAAGGTATAGGCCGCAATGCCAACCAGCTCTGGCCTCTTTTTGATGGTGAGCCTCGCGAGGAGACCATCAATCAGAAACTCGGTTGGTTTGCCGGTTTAAATCGTGGCATCAAAATTTCTATGAGTAGCTGGGCGCTCGACAGAAGATTTAAAAAAATACTGGATAGCTATGCCGAGAGCTTGCCGATTATGTATGCCTATCAATTTGAGTGGGCTGACTATCCCGATCCTTGGCGATCTGAACTCGGAGCACTGCACGGTTTGGATATTCCGTTTATCTTTGGCAATTTTATTGATGACAGAAAATCTTACATGCGCTTTGCATGGACTGAGGAAAATGCCGAGTATCGGGCGGCGCTGCACCAGCAGATCGTAAGGAGCATCAAAGCCTTTGTTCACACAGGCGACCCCAACATCATACCCAAGAAACCCTGGCTGCCGTGGTGGGGGAAAGAGGAGCAGATTGAACGATGGGGAAGATAAAGCTATCGGCCTGTATTCGCGTGCTGGTTTGCGGACTACTGTGTTTGTGGTTGGTGAGTGCCGAGGTGCTGGCGAAAAATGTGACGGCAAGTATGTGGCCGGTGTCGGTGGCACGAGACGGGTTTTCTGTTGAGGAAGCCGCAACGGTCCGGCAGCATTTTGCCCCATTTAAACTGGCCACTGCGGGCAATCAGGCGTTATACACCTATCTGAATATGGCGGAGTTCTTTCCCCATCACCTGGTTGCTCGCCAGGGTGGGGTGCGTTCTCTGCCTCTGAAACCCAACGCGGACTTGATGGCGCTGCAAGTCAGTTCCGCTCTGGGCGAAGTCTCTGTTGAATCGCTGCTTGAGGACCCCCGCTCTCGTTTGCAGGGGCTGATTGTTGTTCATCGGGGGGAAATTGTTCTTGAGCATTATCCGGGAATGCGCGAGGAAGACAGTCATCTTTGGTGGTCTGTTGCGAAAGTTCCGGCGGGGGTTCTTATTGAGCAGTTGGTCGATGAAGGAAAATTAAAACTCAATGTTTCCGTTGCCTCTTACCTGCCAGGGTTTAAGAAAACGGCTTGGGCACGAGTTACTGTTGGGCAGGTTTTGAATATGTGCAGCGGTATTGATGCGCTAGATACGCCGGAAGGGTATGCCAATCCCGATTCAGGCATTGGTCGCCTGATTTATGCCGAGGCTATTCTGACTCGGGCCGGGCATGAGCCGCTGGGCCATGATCAGGCGCTTCGGTCCATGGTGTTGGCACAGGAGCCAGGAAGCCGATACGAATATTCCTCGGCAAATACCAACATCTTGAGCCTGCTGATAGAGCGCGTTACAGGGATGCGTTATAGCGAGGTATTACAGGAGCGTATTTGGTCGAAAATCGGCGCTGAGGGTGATGCCCTGATGGGGTTGACTCCCGAAGGGCGCGCCATCGCCCACGGTATGTTTTCTTCGCGTTTGAGAGACTTAGCGAGATTTGGTCTGCTATTTACTCCAGGCGGCCATAATCCTGCTGTTATTCCCGCTTCTGCGCTGAAGAGGCTGGCTACGTATAAAAATGGTCAGCGTGCCTACCTTAATGCACCATTGGCCGTGAAGAAAGCGCAAGCCCTGTTGGGAGCTGCGCCGGTTGCTGCGCCCTCTCAGTGGGATGCCCTGTTCTCCGACGGCGACCTGTTCAAGTCCGGATACGATGGGCAGGCATTGTATGTCTCGCCCTCCAGGGAAGTGGTTATTGCTATGTATTCCACGTCGAGGGAAAAAAGTGCCTATCGCTTACTTCGCCCTATTGCGGAATATTTCTCCGACTGACTCCGGTTGTACTTCCAGAAAAATCAACTGCTGACAGAGCGCATTGCCTCGTTGGCGAGCAGGGCTGTCAAACCTCTCAAATTGCCGCTGTTACCCGGTCTGGCCGGGTATTTTTTGCTCACGCTTGGCGACCGGCCCGATTTGTGGAATCGTTACAGCGATGATTTGCGTAGAGAACCCGACAGAGTATTGCGGGTGAAGGGCTGGGCAGCGGAGGCGCACAATGAGAAGAAAAGGACTGCTGCTGGTCGTCTTGCTGTTGTTGGTGGCAGGCGTGTTGGGCAGTGGGCTGACAGAGTATCTGAGTCTGGCGGGGTTGAAGTCGCTGCATGCCGACATTGTTCGGGTGCAGACAGCCCGGCCCTGGCTTTTCGCACTGCTGTTTTTTCTTGGATATGTGTTGATCACGGCACTGTCGTTGCCGGGGGCGGCGGTGATGACGCTGGCTGGCGGCGCAGTACTTGGTTTCTGGCAGGGCTTGGTGCTGGTGTCATTTGCCTCGACTATTGGGGCAACGCTGGCCTTTCTGGTTGCCCGTTATCTGCTGCGCGACAGTTTGCAGCAGCGCTTTCCCGAACGTTTGAAAAAAATTGATGCAGGTATTGCCAGCGAGGGCGGGTTTTATTTGTTTACCCTGCGGCTGGTGCCGCTGTTTCCGTTTTTTCTGATTAATCTGCTGATGGGACTGACGGCGCTGCCTGCGCGGCGCTTTTACTGGGTGAGTCAGTTGGGCATGTTGCCGGGAACGGCGGTTTATGTGAACGCCGGTGTGCAGCTGGGGCAGGTCGATAGCCTGTCCGGCATTCTCTCGCCGTCGCTGATAGTGGCATTTTCTCTGCTGGGGATTTTTCCGCTGCTTGCCAAGCGTGTTCTCGGCAGTTTACAGCACCGCCGGGTGTATCGCGGCTGGCGGCGGCCGGTGCGTGCCGACCGCAATCTGGTGGTGATTGGTGCGGGGGCCGGGGGACTGGTCAGCGCCTATATCGCTGCCGCACTGCGCGCCAAAGTGACGCTGGTAGAAGCGGGGGAGATGGGTGGCGACTGTCTGAATACCGGCTGTGTACCGAGCAAGGCACTTATCCGCTCTGCCCGACTGGCCTCGCAGCTGCGCAGGGCCGACCACTTTGGAGTGAATGTGGAGGCCTCTAGCGTGAATTTTACGCGGGTGATGGCCCGCGTGCGTCAGGTTATCGCCGATATTGCGCCCCACGACAGTGTTGAGCGCTACACCGGACTGGGCGTTGAGGTGATTAAGGGCTATGCGCGCTTTGTTGATCCCTGGACGCTGGAAATCGACAGCGATGCGGGCCAGTCCCGGCGGCTGACGGCGCGCAATATTATTATTGCCAGCGGAGCCGAACCCGTGGTGCCTCCGATTCCCGGTATGGCCGAGTTGGGCTTTGAGACCAGTGAAACACTGTGGGCAGCACTGGCGAGCTACACACATCCGCCTGCCCGTGTTCTGGTATTGGGTGGCGGAGCTATCGGTTGTGAATTAAGCCAATGTCTGGCGCAGCTGGGTTCAAAAGTTAGCCAGCTGGAAATGCTGCCGCGCCTGCTGGCCCGTGAAGATGAAGCGGTGTCGGCGTCTCTGGCCCGGCAGTTTGCCGAGGATGGGGTGGAGGTTTTTTGTCGCCATCGGGCGCTGCGCTGCGAGCAACGCAGCGGCGAAAAGTGCCTTGTTATTGAGGATCTGGCCAGCGGTGATGTGCGCGCTTTGCCCTACGATATGTTGATCTGTGCGGTGGGGCGGCGGCCCAGACTGGAGGGCTTTGGTCTGGAGACGCTGGGTATTGATACGGCATTGCCGCTGGGCACTAACGCCTTTTTGCAAACCCGGTTCCCGCATATCTACGCTGCCGGAGATGTGGTGGGAGGCCCCTTCCCATTGACACATGTTGCGGCCCACCAGGCCTGGTATGCCTGTGTGAACGCCCTGTTTGGCCGCTTTAAGAAATTTCCGGTGGACTACTCGGTCATTCCCCGAGTGATCTATACCGACCCGGAAGTGGCACGCGTCGGGCTTAATGAGCAGGAAGCCCGCGAGCAGGGTGTGGCAGTGGAAGTGAGCCGCTACGCGCTGAGTGACCTTGACCGGGCAATTTGCGACGGCGACACCGGAGGTTTTATCAGCGTGCTCACACCACCGGGTAAAGACCGGATTCTGGGTGTGACCCTTGTCGGGGCGCAGGCGGGGGAATTGCTGGCAGAGTATGTTCTGGCTATGAAACACGGTTTGGGCCTGCGCAAGGTGCTGGCAACAACGCACGCCTATCCCACCCTGACAGAAGCCAATAAGTATGTGGCCGGGGAGTGGCGCAAAGCCCATCAGCCTGAGTGGGTGTTGCGCCTGCTCGCGCGTTTTTTCCGCTGGCAGCGGGGAGGGCAATAAGTTGCGTGCCTGGTTGCTGATGTTGTGTTGTGTGCTGGGACTGTGCAAACCGTTGCGGGCCGATACCTTGCACAATGACTGGCAGGAACTGCTGTCGCGGCATGTGAAAAGCCAGCGCGGCGGTCATGCGACGGCTGTCGATTACCTGGGGTTTCAGCGAGATCGCGCGCAGCTTTCACAGTATTTAAACGCGCTGTCTGCCGTGACAGCGGCGGATTATGCGCAGTGGCCGGCGGCCCGCCAGCTGGCTTTTCTCATCAATGCCTACAATGCCTGGACGGTGGAGCTGGTATTGCGCCACTACGGCGACATCGCGTCGATCCGGGATATTGGCGGCTGGTTTCGTTCGCCCTGGGCGCAGCGCTTTATTCCGCTTCTCGGTCAGCAGCGCAGTCTGGATGACATTGAACATGGCATGATCCGCCGCGATTTTAGTGAGCCACGTATCCACTTTGCCGTAAATTGCGCGAGTATCGGCTGCCCGGCGCTGGCGGAAGAGGCCTATATTGGCGAGGTGCTGGAGGCTCAGCTGGAGCGCGCCACACGCCGCTTTCTGGCCGACCGGCAGCGCAACGGTGTGCGCGAGGGGCGCTTGTATCTGTCGAAACTGTTTGACTGGTATCGCAAGGATTTTGAACAGGGCTGGCGGGGTATGACGTCGCTGCCCGAATTTTTGGCGGCCTATGCCGATGCGCTGGAGCTGAATGCCGAAGGACTGGTCAAGCTGAACAAAGGGCGCCTGCCGATACGCTTCTCCGATTACGACTGGCGACTGAATGAATGGCGGTCTGGGAATGACGGGCATGGTTGAGCCGCTGCTGAGTATTGTGCTGCCACTGCGCAATGAACGGGCTATCTTGCCGGTGGCCCTATCCCGACTGGGACGCTGGCAGCAGGCCTACCCCGATATTGAATGGTTGTTTGTTGACGGTGGCAGTGCTGATGGCTCCCTCGAATATCTGCGGGAGCACGGGCAGCGGGTGCTGGAATGTAAAGCGGGGCGTGCCCGGCAGATGAATGCTGGTGCGCAGCTAGCCGCAGGGCGTTATCTGCTGTTTCTGCATGTCGACACCCAGCTTAACCGTCCGGCGCTTGAGGCGCTGCTTGCGATCTGCCGCGACACCAGCGCCACGTGGGGGCGCTTTGATGTGCGCCTTGAAGGACGGCTTGTCATGCTGAAACTGATCGCGGCGCTGATGAACCTGCGGTCGCGGCTAACTGGCATAGCGACCGGGGATATGGGCATTTTTGTGCGGCGCGACGTATTTGTTCAGGTGGGGGGCTACCCTGCGCAGCCATTGATGGAGGACATTGAATTAAGTCGCCGCCTGCGGCGCTTGGCGCGTCCCCACTGTTTGCGCAGCCGGATTGTCACCTCGGGCCGACGCTGGGAGCAACAGGGGTGTTGGCGAACTATTGTGCTGATGTGGTGGTTGCGCCTGCAATATTTTGCGGGTGTTCCCGCCGAGCAGCTGGTGCGCAGTTACTATCCCGACGACAGGCAGCTCCCTAAAGCGGCAACGCCAAGAGAGCGACAATCCTGATGAGTGGCAACGGTAAAACCAGGGTGCGCCTCTGTGTGTTCGCTAAATACCCGGCGCCGGGCCGGGCCAAAACCCGCCTTATTCCCGCTCTGGGTGAAGCCGGCGCGGCGGCGGTGGCAAGTGCTCTGCTGCAGCACACCCTGCAGTTGTGTGCGACCGTTGGTGAGCTGCCGGATGGGGCGGGGCTGAATACTGAATTGCGGCTGACTCCAAGCCCCGCTGATCCATGCTGGCAGACTGTGCCGCAGCTGGCTGGTTTTAGCTCAGTGGCCCAGGGAGAGGGAAATCTCGGCGAGCGAATGCAGCGGGCGGTGAACTCGGAACCTGTGGTACTGATTGGCGCCGATTGTCCGTCGTTACAGCCCGGCGACGTACAGTGGGCCGCCGCCTGCCTGCACGAGGGGGTGGCTGTGATGATTCCGGCACTGGATGGCGGTTATGTACTGTTAGGGTTGCCTGGTCCTGTGCCGGGGATTTTTGACGGAATTGCGTGGAGTACGGCCAGCGTGGCCGAGCAGACCCGGGCGCGCCTGCGTGCCGCAGGAATGACATGGCGAGAGCGGCCCGCACTGGCTGATCTCGACGTGATCACCGATGTCCCCTTGCAGCCAGCAGCTTTTCTTCGGCGCTGCGAGGTGCTGAGGAGGTATGGGGAGGCGGCCGATGGCTGACTGGGAAGCCAGCCTGCGTCTGGGCAGCTTTTTTGCGGTGTTTATCCTGTTTGCGTTGTTGGAGTACCGGCGCCCATACCGCCCGGTATCGCGTCGGCGCTGGTGGAATAATCTGGGGTTGTCGCTGCTGGGCACGCTGTTGCTGCGGCTGGTTTTTCCCGCTGCTGCGACGGGGGTGGCGCTGTGGGCCGCTGCTGAGAACGTGGGGCTAGCAAACCGTTTTGCCCTGCCGCTCGCAGTTTCCGTGCCGCTGGGTATGGTCTTGCTGGACTTGTTGATTTACTGGCAGCACCGCCTGTTTCATCGCCTGCGGTGGCTGTGGCGACTGCACCGGGTACATCACGCCGATCTGGCGGTGGATGTGAGTACCGGCTTGCGCTTTCACCCGCTGGAGTTTGTGTTGTCGATGCTGATCAAGGCCGCTGCGGTTGCCCTGTTAGGGCTGCCTGCACAGGCCGTGTTGCTATTCGAACTGTGGTTGAATGCCTGCGCGCTGTTCAATCACAGCAATATTGCGCTGCCAGCAGCGCTGGAAAGGGTGTTGCGACGCGTCCTGATTACCCCTGCACTGCACCGCATTCACCACTCGCGGCAGTGGCGTGAAAGCCAGCACAACTTCGGTTTCAGTCTGAGCTGTTGGGACCGCTGGTTCGGAAGCTATCAACGCGCAGCCAGTGCCGGTGACGAGGCGCTGGTACTGGGCTTGCCGGAGCGACGGCAGCTGCCTCAGAGCCTTGGTGCGCTGTTGCTGTCACCGTTTTACCGGCGTAGGAGGGCTAAGTGATGAAAGCACAGGGGCGGCTACTGGCCCGTTATTTACGCGACTTGCCGGAGGGCAAATTGCAGTGGATAGGCGTGCGGCCGGGGCGGCGAGAGGGGATGGTGGCGCTGTCTTCGACCACTGCTGTTGCCGGTTATGGCCTGGAAGGCGACCGGCGTATGGCCGGGCGGCCCGGTTCCGGCAGGCAGGTCTCGCTGATCAGCGTTGAATTTGTTGACAGTATTGCCCGGCATCTGGGACTCCGGGAATTAGACCCGGCGTTGTTGCGCCGCAATCTGCTGGTGTCGGGAATTAACTTAAATGCGCTGCGCCACCAGTACTTCCAGATCGGTGATGCCGTGTTTCAGGCAACGGCACTGTGTCACCCCTGTACGCGGATGGATGAAGCACTGGGGGCTGGTGGTGTGGTGGCCATGCTTGGCTACGGCGGTTTGTGTGCCAGGGTGTTGCAAAGCGGGCGCCTTGCAGTGGGGGATCGCCTGCGCCCATTGGATGAGCAGGCACTGCCCGAGAGTGTTCAGGGTTCATTGTTTTGAAGGTCAGTGCTTTGAAAGTCGCCGTGGCGTCCGCGTCCGCTGGCAAACGCCGCTGCGCCACTGCGGGATTCGCCGCTGTTCAGGGTGTCACGCCCCAGCGCAAACTCGGCCTTAATGGCGTCTTCCTCACTCAGCGACCACTGCGATAGCGCGCTCTGCCGGTCATTGCGCAGGCACTGCTGTGGAAAGTCGGCAATCTGTCTGGCCAGTGCCAGGGTTTCACCTGCCAGTTGCTCAGGGCTGACCACCCGGTTTGCCAACCCCATGCCAAGTGCCTCCTGGGCACCGACGGGACGGCCGGTAAGAATCATATCCAGAGCGCGGCTCTGCCCGATCAGGCGCGGCAGACGAACACTACCACCGTCGATCAGCGGCACCCCGAAGCGGCGGCAGAATACCCCGAATACGGCGCGCTCGGTGGCAACGCGAAGGTCGCACCACAGTGCCAACTCCAGTCCCCCGGCCACGCAGTAGCCGTCTACAGCGGCTATCACCGGTTTGCTTAGCTGCATACGTGTCGGCCCCATTGGGCCATCGCCGTTGTCGTCGAGGGGGTTGTGTCGGTCGGAGTCGCCGCTGGCGTAGGCATGGAGGTCTGCGCCTGCGCAAAAATGCTCTCCAGCACCACTGAGAATGGCAACTTTTGCCTCGCAGTCCTGGTCAAAGCGCCGGAATGCTTCAGCCAGAGCGCGGGCCGTGGGGCCGTCTACTGCGTTGCGTTGTGCGGCTCGCTGGATGGAAATATGGCAAATGCCGTCTTCGGTTTTGGTCAGCACGGGGGTAAACGCAGTCATGCAAATCTCCGGGCAGGTCGGACGGTGACGTTTGTTGCTGATCTTAGCGCAATGCCTTGTGTCCTGCGCGGTGACTCGGGTGTAATACATAGTAGCCAACATCAATGGAGTGATAAGTAGTGGCGAGACCGAGAGTGAGAGAACGATTGCTGGATGCCGCCTATGCGCTACTCAGCGACGAGGGGGCGGCTGCGCTGACAACACGGGGCGTGGCGGCGCGGGCGGGAACTACCGAAGCCAGCGTGTTTAATAACTTCGGCGATAAAGCCGGTTTGCTGCGCGCCCTGATCGGCGAGCGTCTGCCGCAACTGGTCGATGCGAGGGACTGTGTTGAACAGGGCGACAGTGCCGAATTACGGCAGTGGCTGTGCCGGGTGTACGACAGTGCCGAGGCGTTTTATATGGCGGTGGTGCCGCTGATGGCGCCGTTCTGGGCGGGCAGTGTGCGCGATCTGGCGGGAAAGATCGAGGCGGACCGACTGTTCCCGGTGCAGGGGGCGCTAAGCCAGCGGCTACAGGCTTTGCAGCGGGCTGGCAGTATTTCCGGTGCTGCTGATGTGTGTGCCCTGAGTAGCCTCTTTCTGGGCGCGGCGCTGCACAGTGCCCTGCATCGCGTGGCCAACCGACCGGCACTCACTCCGGGCGGCCAGTCCGGCTCCGCTGCTGTGTTTGGTGAACCGCCATCAGCGGCGCGGGAAATAGTCGATTGTATTTATCCCCTGCTCAAACCCTGAGGCTGCATACAGAAACCATAACTGGCGCCTGCTTCGCTGGCACGGTGTGACAGCGGCGGTGATAATAGGCGGCCCAGGCCGCCTTTTTTGTCAGCAAGCGCTTTGTTAGCAAAGAATTCTTGCGGCAGGCTGTGTGCTTGCAGAACGTTATAACTAGGCGCCACTGTTGTCACCGGAACAGCAGGCCGCGGCCGCCAAACTCACCACAGGAGCGAATAGATGGGACCTCTTCAGGGACTGCGTATTATTGAAATTGAAGGCCTTGGGCCCGCACCATTTGCAGGCATGATGTTTGCTGACATGGGGGCGGAGGTGATCTCTGTAACCCGTAAGTCGGCGGCGGCAGACAGTGCGCCGGTCAACAGCATCAGCGAGCGCGGCAAGAAATCCATAGCACTCAACCTGAAGGCCCCCCGCGCTGTGGAGGCTCTGTTGAAACTCTGCGAAACGGCCGATGCGCTGATTGAGGGGTTCCGTCCCGGCGTGGCCGAGCGGCTGGGCATTGGCCCTGAAGACTGCATGGCGCGCAATCCCAAACTGGTTTACGGGCGGATGACCGGCTGGGGGCAAACCGGGCCGCTGTCTCAGGCGGCGGGGCACGACATCAATTACATCTCGCTGTCTGGGGCCTTGCACGGGATTGGTCGCGCGGGCGACAAGCCGGTGCCGCCGCTCAATTTGGTGGGCGATTTTGGCGGCGGTGGCATGTTCCTGGCTTTCGGCGTGGTATCTGCTCTGCTCGAAGCCGGTCGCAGCGGCAAGGGTCAGGTTGTTGATGTGTCGATGGTGGAAGGCTCGGCGGCACTGATGCACATGATGTACAGCAATTTTAATCTGGGGGCGTTCAACTGGCAGGATCAGCGTGGTGTGAATCTGCTGGATACCGGTGCGCACTTTTATGAAGTGTATGAAACACAGGATGGTAAATACCTGTCTGTCGGCCCCATCGAACCGCAGTTTTATCAGCTGTTGAAGGAACTCATGGGGCTGGACGAAGCCGTGTTTGGCAATCAGTACGATGCCGCGCGCTGGCCCGAACTCAAGGAGCAGCTACAGGCGCTGTTTAAAACCCGCACCCGCGATGCCTGGTGTGAGCTGCTGGAGGGCACAGATGCCTGTGTTGCACCGGTGTTGTCCATGACGGAGGCGCCGCAGCACCCGCACAATGTGGCGCGCAACAGCTTTGTAACGGTGGGCGGCCATCCCCAGCCCTGTCCTGCGCCCAAATTCAGCCGCAGTGAACCGGCAGTTCCGGCCCCCGCGCCCCGGCAGGGCCAGCACACCGATGCTGTGCTGACAGAGCTGGGCTACGACGGGCAGCACCTTGCCGAGCTTCGCGCTGAGGGAGCGCTGAGCTAAGTCTTTTCCTATACGGGTTTTCCGAAGTGCGCGGCGGCGGCTGATGGCTGGTATGGATATCGCATCCCCTTTATAGTCAGAACACAGTCCGCCGCGAATGGATACAATTGGCGATACGCCTGTCCGGTCCGGCGGCCGTAACTCAGGGAGCCCGCAATGCGCACTGTTCATCCCGATGTTCGCAGGGTGACGGAAGCCATTGCCCGCCGCAGCGCGGGCAGTCGTGACGATTACCTGCGTCGTCAGCACCAGGCTGGTCGGCAGGCACCGAACCGCCGCCAGTTAAGCTGCGGCAATCTTGCCCACGGTTTTGCTGCCTGTGACGGTGGCGACAAAGACCGGATTCGGCTGATGGAAGCCGCCAACCTCGGTATTGTTACGGCCTACAACGATATGCTGTCGGCCCACCAGCCCTACCGGGACTACCCCGATAAAATCAAGACTGCCGCACGTGAGCTGGCCTGTACCGCCCAGGTTGCCGGTGGCGTACCGGCTATGTGTGACGGTGTTACGCAGGGAATGCCGGGGATGGAACTCAGCCTGTTCAGTCGCGATGTGATTGCCCAGGCCACGGCGGTGGCATTGTCACACCAGATGTTCGACGCGGTGGTTTGTCTCGGTATCTGCGACAAGATTGTACCGGGGCTGCTGATCGGTGCCCTGCATTTTGGCCACCTGCCGATGATGTTTCTTCCTGCGGGTCCCATGCCCAGCGGCCTGCCCAACAAAGAAAAGCAGCGTGTTCGCCAGCTCTATGCCGAGGGTAAAGTGGGGCGCAAGGAACTGCTGGAAGCCGAGGCGGCGTCTTATCACAGTGCGGGCACCTGCACATTTTACGGCACTGCCAACAGCAATCAGCTGTTAATGGAAGCGATGGGGCTGCAACTGCCCGGCGGCTCTTTTGTGAATCCCGACACCGAGCTGCGCGAAGCCCTCAATCGCGAGGCCGTACACCAGCTGTGCCGGGTCAGTGCCGTGTCGGCTTCGCCGCGGCCGCTGGCCGAGGCACTGGATGTTCGCTCCATCGTCAATGCAATGGTGGTGTTACTGGCTTCCGGGGGTTCTACCAACCACGGTATTCACCTGATCGCCATTGCCCGGGCGGCGGGGTTTATCATTGACTGGACAGACCTCGATGCACTGTCGAAAACCGTGCCGTTGCTGGTGCGGGTGTATCCCAATGGTCAGGCAGATATCAATCACTTTCACGCGGCGGGGGGCAGCAGCTTGCTGTTTCGCATGTTGATGGACGCAGGGCTGATGCACAGCGATGCGCCGAGCATGTGGGGAGAGAGCATGGCCAGCTATCTGCAGGAACCGGTGCTGCGCAAGGGCCAGTTGCACTGGCAGTCCGCGCCCAAGCACAGCGGTGATCCTGCCGTGATCGCCTCGCTTGAAACTCCCTTCGATACCGAAGGCGGCCTGCGTTTGCTGAAAGGCAATCTGGGCAGGGCGCTGATCAAGGTGTCGGCAGTGGCCCCCGAATTTCACCGCATAGATGCCCCGGCGGTACTGATCGCCAGTCAAGGCGAGCTACAGGCCCGCTTCGAGGCTGGCGAGTTAGATAGAGACTGCGTGATTGTTCTGCCGTACCAGGGGCCCCAGGCCAATGGAATGCCAGAGCTGCACAAGCTGACGCCGGTGTTGAGCGTTCTGCAGGATCGCGGCCACCGCGTTGCTCTGCTTACCGACGGGCGCATGTCGGGTGCCTCGGGCAAGGTGCCAGCCGCCATTCATCTCAGCCCGGAAGCGGCGGCCGGGGGCGCGATTGCCCGGCTGCGCGAGGGCGACCGGATTATTCTCGATGCGGTCAGCGGTGTGTTGCACTGCGAAGTGGACGCCGCCGAGCTTGCCGCGCGTCAGCCGCTGGCCCAAGAAGAAGATAGCCGTTTCGGTGTTGGCCGGGAATTGTTTTCCGTATTCAGGCACCGCGTGGGCAGCGCCGAACAGGGCGCGTCGGTATTGTTTCCCGCCCTGCCAGAAGGTGAGGTCCAGTCGCGGTAACAGGCAAACAGCTTCAGGGAGAGCGTCATGCACGAGCAGTTGATCAGCATTCTGAAACGGGCGCCGGTGATGCCGGTGCTGATGATTGAAGACCCTGAGTGCGCTGTGCCGTTGGCAACGGCCCTGCGCGACGGCGGCCTGCCGGTGTTGGAAATTACTCTGCGAACCCGCGCCGCGCTGGATGCCATCGACCGTATTCGGGAAGAGGTAGACGGCGTGTGTGTGGGCGCGGGCACTGTGCTGAATGCGCACGACGTTAAGCTGGCTGTAGCGGCGCGAAGTGAGTTTCTGGTTACGCCCGGCTGTAACAGCGCCTTGCTCGATGCCGGGATGAACTCCGGACTGCCGTTTTTGCCGGGGGTGGCGACCGCCAGCGAAGCACTGGCCTGCATGGATCGCGGCCTGAATGCCGTCAAGTTTTTTCCGGCGGAAGCGATGGGCGGGCTGGCGACGCTCAAAGCCCTGTCGGCGCCGCTGGCCGGTTTACAGTTCTGTCCAACCGGGGGAATCACGCCCGAGAATGCCCTGCAATATCTGGCCCTGCCTTCGGTTATTACCGTTGGCGGATCGTGGATTGCGCCGCTGGATTTACAGCGTGCGGGAGACTGGCAGGCCATTCAGCAGCGTGCGGCCATTGCCAGCCAGTTACCTGTGGCGGCGGGGGCTGGCCGATGAGTATGGCGCGCGATCTGGTGATTTTTGGCGCGGGTGGCGACCTGACTCGCCGCAAGCTGTTCCCCGCGCTGTATCAGCTGCATTTGGCAGAACTGCTGCCGCCGGATTTACGAATTATAGGGCTGGCGCGCCGCGACCTGAGCCGCGAAGCATTTGTTGCCCAGCAGCGCGAGCGCCTGAGCAGTCTGATCAGCAGCGAGGCCTTGTGGCAGGGTTTTGCTGAACGCCTGCATTACTGCTGTGTTGATTTCGCCCACCCTGAGGAATACCTGCGCCTCAGCGATTTGCTGACCCCTGAGCGGATGGCGGTTTTCTACCTGGCGACGCCGCCGTCACTGTTTGGTCCGATCTGTGAGCGGCTGGGCGAGCAGCAACTGCTGGGCAGTCGCAACCGCGTGGTGCTGGAAAAACCCATCGGTCACGATCTCGACAGCAGTCGCGCTGTGAATGAAACCGTGGGTCGGCTGGTCAGCGAGGAGAACATCTATCGCATCGACCACTACCTCGGCAAGGAGACGGTTCAGAACCTGCTGGTATTGCGCTTTGCCAACCGTTTTATCAATACCCAATGGGATCAGAGCTGCATTGATCACGTGCAGATTACTGTGGCCGAAACCGTGGGCATAGAAGGACGCTGGTCCTACTACAACGATGTTGGCCAGCTGCGTGACATGGTGCAGAACCACTTGATGCAGCTGCTTTGTCTGGTCGCAATGGAGCCGCCAAATTCGGTGACAGCGGAAGGTATTCGCGATGAAAAGGTCAAAATTCTGCGCGCACTGCGCCGCATCGACGCAGCAAGTGTGGCCTCCCATGCGGTGCGGGGACAGTACAACAAAGGCTGGAGTCAGGGCGAGGCGGTGCCCGGCTATCTCGATGAAGAAGACTGCACTGTTGAGCAGAGTGATACCGAGACCTTTGTAGCCATCAAGGCGCATATCGACAACTGGCGCTGGGCCGGGGTGCCGTTTTACCTGCGCACCGGCAAACGCATGCCCCGCAAACTGACCGAGATTGTCATTACCTACAAAAGCCTGCCGCACAATATTTTTGCAAAGGGCGACAGCATTCCCAACCGTCTGGTGATTCGCCTGCAGCCCAACGAAGGCATAGAAATGCAGATGGTGTCCAAGCAGCAAAGCCTGAAAAACAAGCTGGCGCTGGAGACCAAAACACTGAACCTCGACTTTCTTAATTCGCCGGATATTCAGCGTGTGCCCGATGCCTATGAGCGCCTGTTTCTGGATGTTATCAACGGCGATCCGTCGCTGTTTGTGGGGCGGGAAGAGGTTGAAGAGTCTTGGAAATGGTGCGATGCGCTGATTGAGGCGTGGCAGGATCAGGCGCTGCCGGTGACAGACTATCATGCGGGAACATGGGGGCCTGCCAAGGCCGAGTTGTTGATCGAAAGGGATGGACGCAGTTGGCATGAATGAGCATATGTTGGAGCGGCGCCTGGATTCGCGCGGGGCGCAATTATTCAGCTTCAGTAGTCGTGGCTCGCTGGATCAGACACTGTGCGATGATATCTGTACGGTCCTCAGCGCCGCAGTTACGGCGCGGGGCGAGGCGAGCCTCGTACTGCCGGGTGGCAGCACTCCGCGAGGACTGCTGTCGCTGTTGGCGATCAGTGAACTCGACTGGTCGAGGATTACGGTCCTCCTCAGCGACGAGCGCTGGTTACCAGCCGACCACATCGACAGCAACGAGCGTCAGTTGCGCGAACTGCTGCTGACTGCCGGTGCAGCAGAGGCGCGCTTTTTGCCTCTGCGATCCGACGTGTCGTCGGTTGAAGCCGGTGCGGAAGTTGCCGATGCCGAACTGTCGGCCATTCCCCGCTTTGACTGTGTCGTGCTGGGTATGGGGACGGACGGCCATACTGCCTCGCTGTTCCCAGACAGTGCGCAACTCAGCGACGGCTTGGCGTTGAATGGGCGTCACAGTTGTATCGCCGTGCAAACGCCCTCCAGTCCCTACGAGCGCCTGACCCTGACCCTGCCAAGGCTGTTGAACTGTGAGCAGCTTATTTTGCATATTTGTGGAGAAGACAAGCGCTCGGTGTTGTCTGACGCGTTGTTTGCCGTCAAACCCCCGCCAGTTGCCCGGCTGTTCGGGGCGGGGGATTGCCGCAAAACGGTATATTGGGCACCGTGACCGCCAGGTGACAGCAGAAACGGGTCATATGTGGCCCTGATTGCGTAATGTTTGTTAAAATCGAGGGCTTTTCGTCCTCACCGTGGGGAAATGGTTTTGGCAGAACAGGCAATTGCAAAAGAGTTGGTGCGCGATCACCTTGCCCGGCTCAATCAGCCCAACGAACTCCCTGAGGGGGAGCGTGCGGCATTGCGCGAACGGATAAAAACCTTGCTGAAGGCCCGCGATGCGGTGCTGGTAGCGCATTACTATACCGACCCGGAAATCCAGTCACTCGCCGAAGAGACGGGCGGTTGTGTCTCGGACTCATTGGAGATGGCGCGATTCGGGCGTGATCATCCTGCCTCAATGCTGATTGTGGCCGGCGTTAAGTTCATGGGGGAGACCGCCAAGATTCTGTCTCCGGAAAAAACCGTGCTGATGCCCACGCTAGAGGCCACCTGCTCTCTGGATATTGGCTGTCCCGCGGATGAATTTGCCGCCTTCTGTGACCAGCATCCCGACCGTACCGTAGTCGTTTACGCCAACACCTCTGCTGCTGTTAAAGCGCGAGCGGACTGGGTAGTAACCTCGAGTATTGCGCTGGATGTTGTCGATCATCTGGATGCCGAAGGGGAGAAAATTCTGTGGGCGCCGGATAAGCATCTTGGCGATTATGTGCGTCGTGAAACCGGCGCCGACGTGCTGTTGTGGGACGGCTCCTGCATCGTGCATGAAGAGTTCAAGGCTCAGGGGATTATCGACCTGAAAACCGTGTACCCCGAGACCGCGGTGCTGGTGCATCCGGAGTCACCGGCCAGTGTGGTCGAGTTGGCCGATGTCGTGGGGTCGACCACTCAGATCATCAATGCGGCTCGCGACCTGCCCAACAAACAGATGATTGTAGCGACGGACCAAGGCATTTTTTATAAGCTGCAACAACTGGTGCCCGACAAAGAGTTCATTATTGCGCCCACGGCGGGCAGTGGTGCGACCTGTCGGAGCTGTGCGAATTGCCCGTGGATGGCGATGAACGCCCTGGAAAACCTGCTGGACGTGCTGGAAAATGGCGGCAATGAAATTCACGTTGACCCGGCGCTGGGCGAGCAGGCAATGAAGCCTCTGACTCGCATGCTGGACTTTGCGGCAGCGAAACGCTGAGGTGTTCTTTCCGTGGGGGCGTGTCAGCCCCCCTGTAGTTCTTTCATTTCATCTTTCATCGCGTCGATGTCGCGCAGGCGCTGGCGAATTTTGCTTTCCAATACGCGGTTGTCACTGCCGATCAACTGGTGGGCATAGCGCAGTTGTTTTGACGCGCGTTCAAACTGGGCAACCAATATAAAATACTCTGCACGAGCCATATGTACGCCGAGAATATTTCCGGCCAGGCCACGGACTTCAGCCAATTCATACCAAAGATGAGGGTCTTCGCTGCGTTGCTCGCTGTGGACCGTGAGTAACTGATCGGCCTGTCTGAACAGTTTATTTTCCTGAAGAATTGCGGCCAGCGTCATCGTCAGTGAGTGGTTGCGCGGGCTCAGTGAGAGGGCTTGCTTGAGAGTGGCGATGGCCGCTTCGCCCTTTTCCTGCCCCTGCTGTATCTCGGCGCGGGCGATAATGTAAGCGATGCGCTGCGGATTGTCGGCCAGCAGGGTTGCCAGTTGGGCATCGGCTTCGTCCCAGCGTTCGAGTTCAATCAGTGCGAGCACTCGGCCATAGTGTTTGGCTTCGCCGTTGACGTCGGTTTCTCGCTGCCACTCTGCGAGTAGATTCTCTGGTTTCTTGCTGTGCAGCAGCTCGACGCGCTTCTTCATCAGTTGGAAGTTCAAGTTGTCGGTGTAGACCTTGCGCGGATAATTGCGCGCACGGTTTTTACTGTCGCTGATCCGGTTCTCTGTCAGCGGGTGGGTGAGCAGAAACTCCGGCGGTTTGGAACGCGCGTAGCGGAGATTGGCATTCATATTTTCGAACATGGACGGAATCCCATTGGGGTCCATGCCCGAACGAGACAGGGTTTCCATGCCGACGCGGTCTGCCTCTTGTTCGTGCTCGCGACTGAAGCGCAGTTGGCTGTCGAGTGCGGCCGCCTGGCTGGCCGTAATCGTGGCAATACCTGCATCCGCGCCGACCGTGGCGGCGAGGATAATGCCCGCCAGCATACCTGCCAGACTGGGGATATTGGCTTCGCGAGCTTTATCAATGGAGCGGGAAAAGTGCCGCTGGCTGAGGTGAGCAAGTTCGTGGGCGAGTACCCCGGCGAACTGTGCCTCGTTGTCGCTGAACAGGAACAGGCCGCTGTGGACGCCAATAACGCCGCCAGGTACCGCGAAGGCATTGATCGTGCTGTTGTCGACAATGACGGTCTCGAGCTGGCGTTGTTTCAGTTCACTGTTGGCTGCCAGGTTGTAGAGCAGCGATTCCAGATAACTTTGCAGTTGCGGGTCATCGACGGTTGTCACCTGAGTGCGAAACATTTTCAGCCAAAGCCGCCCAAGATCGTATTCCTGTTGCAGCGAATAGGGCGAGGCGCTGACTTCTCCCAGCTCAGGCAACTGTTGGCTGATCGGACGGCTCTCTGCAGCGGTGGCGATGTTGCAGAGCAGTAAGGCGCTGACAAACAAAAGCAGTAAGGGTCGTAACACCATTGGGTCCTTGTTTAAAAATGCTGTCCCATTTGGGTGGCCGATGGCAATGCCTTGCCGACAGCTCGCCTCTGATCATACAAGAGGGTATCGGATCAGACCTAATAAAGCGCAAAAAGTGCAGTGCTACCAGGTTCTGCTTCGGCGTTCCCGCAGGCTATACTGCGGCTCTTCCGCCAACGAGGTATGCTATGAGCGAAATTGCCGAGAGACTGGATGCGAGACAGCTGGATTGTCCATTACCGCTGCTCAAGGCCAAGCAGGCGTTGAACCGAATGGGCAGTGGCGAGGTCTTGGAAGTGCTGGCCACTGATGCTGGGTCGCAGCGTGATTTTGCGGTTTTTGCCAGACAGAGCGGCAATACCCTGCTGGAGCAAAGTGAGCGGGACGGCGAGTTTCGATACGTTCTTCAGAAAAAGTAATGCAGTAATTAATGGGGCTTAGAGGCTGACCTATGCTGGGAATGGTGCGCAATTGGTTCGACAGGATCTTCGCGGAAGAAGAGACCGTTGTGCTGCTGATTATCATCTCAGTGATTCTGCTGCTGATTCTCAGCCTCGGGCATGTACTGATTCCGATTATTGCCAGCACGGTACTGGCATTTCTGATGCAGGGGGTGATCGCCCGATTGGCGGCTGTCGGCGCCCGGCCTTGGCTGGCAATGACGATTGCCTACGGCCTGTTTATTACGCTGTTCTTCGGCGTGATTATTCTGTTGTTGCCGTTGGTTTGGCAGCAGTTGGTGACCTTAGTACAGGAGTTGCCGACGATGCTTCGTAAATTGCAGCAAGTGCTGATGTTGCTGCCGGAGCGCTCAGAGTTGTTTAACGAGGCGCAGATACGCGAATGGATGGCGTTGGCGACCGCCGAATTTGGCTCCATGGGTCAATACGTGGTGTCATTCTCGCTGGCGCAGTTGCCCAACCTGGTCGGTGTGCTGATTAATATTGTCCTGATCCCGATTCTGGTGTTCTTCTTCCTAAAAGATAAACAGATGATTCTCGGCTGGTTTGCCAGCTTCCTCCCCAATCGACGTCCGCTGCTGACCGCCGTCTGGTTGGAAATGAATGATCAGGTGGCCAACTATGTGCGCGGCAAGGCCATCGAAATTGTGATTGTAGGGGTGACCTCTTACATTGCCTTTTCGCTGATGTCGCTGAACTATGCTGCGCTGCTGGCGCTGACGGTGGGGCTGTCGGTGGTGATCCCCTATATCGGTGCTGCTGTAGTGACCATTCCCGTGCTGCTGGTGGGGTATCTGCAATGGGGCTGGGGGGGTGAATTCTTTACGCTCTGTATTGTCTATGGGGTGATTCAGGCGCTGGACGGCAACGTGCTGGTGCCACTCCTGTTTTCCGAGGCGGTCAATATGCACCCGGTCGCGATTATTGCGGCGGTGTTGGTCTTTGGTGGCATTTGGGGAATGTGGGGCGTGTTTTTTGCAATTCCTCTGGCAACGCTGGTGAAGGCCATACTCTATGCCTGGCCCCGGGTTGATGAAGTCGAGGCCACCGTGCCCGCCGAGGTTGAATAAACGGTTTTATAAGGAATGCCTGTGCGTTTTTCTCCGCGTTTTTTCCTGACGTTTGGACTGTGTTTTTTTCTGGCCGCCTGTGCGGCGCTTCGCAACGAGACTACCGGTATTGAATTGCCCGACACCGAGCAGCGCGCCTATCGCTACTTGGTGCTCGACAATGGCCTGAAAGTGCTGTTGGTGTCCGACCCCGGCGCCGACAAGGCGGGGGCGTCACTGGATGTGAACGTTGGCAGTCGCCACGATCCGGAGGACTATCAGGGGCTGGCACATTTTCTTGAGCACATGCTGTTCCTCGGCACGGAAGGCTATCCGGAGGCGGGTGAATATCAGGCCTTTATCAGCGCCAACGGCGGCGCGCACAATGCATTTACCAGCGTCGAAAATACCAATTATTTTTTTGATATCCGCGCCGATGCTCTTGAGGGGGCGCTGGACCGTTTTGCGCAGTTTTTTGTTTCTCCGTTGTTTAACGCGGCCTATGTTCAGCGCGAGGTGAATGCGGTCAACTCGGAATACCGGGCTCGTCTGCGCAACGATCAACGCCGAGAACTGGCGGTATTCAAAGCGCAACTCAATCCCGGACACCCTTTCAGCAAATTCTCAGTCGGCAATCTGGATACCCTGCACGCCAATCGTGAAGAGGCCTTGCGCGAGCAGCTACTCGCCTTCTATGAGCGCTATTATTCTGCCGACATTATGGCGCTGACGGTGGTCGGTAATGCCTCGCTGGATGAGCTGGAAGCCATGGTGCGTCCGCGATTCTCGCCAGTAGCCAGCCACGCGGTGCCCGATGACCGTGTGACCCAGCCCTTATTTGCCCCCGACGCGCTGCCGCGCTGGGTCAATATCGAGCCTGTCCAGAATCAGCGCAGCCTGTCTCTTCAGTTTCCGGTGCCTGATGCGCAGCCGCATTGGCGCGGCAAGCCATTGTCTTACATTGGCAATCTCCTCGGTCACGAGGGCGAGGGCAGCCTGCTGTCGGCTCTCAAGGAGAAGGGCTGGGCTGAAGGCTTGAGTGCCGGGCAGAGCCTGTCGCTGAAAGGACAGGCGATGTTTGGTGTAAACATACGTTTGACCGAGGATGGTCTGGCGAATCGTGATGCCGTGGTGGCGCTGGTATTTCGCTACATCGAGTTGATTCGAAAGGAAGGGATTGAGCCTTGGCGTTATGCCGAGCAGGCGCAACTGGCTGCCCAGCAGTTTCGTTTTCGCAACCGCCCGAGCCTGACGCAGGAGTTGATTCAGCTTTCATCCTCACTGCAAAAATATCCCGCTGCAGAAGTCGTCCGCGGCGATTATCTGATGAACGATTACCAGCCGGACACTCTCGGCGATTACCTGGATGCCATGCGCCCGGAACAGGCCATTATTACCTTGACCGCGCCAGGAGTGGAAACGGCTCAACGGGAACCCCTCTACGATGTGCCGTGGGGCCTGCGTACCGTAGACAAGACCGTACTGGCTGCGTGGCAGCAGGCGCCCGAGGCAGATCTTTCACTGCCTGCGGCCAACCCGTTTATCGCCGACAATTTTTTGCTGAAAGTTGCGCCGGGGGAGGCCACTATTCCGCAGGCGCTGCCCGCAGACAGCGTCAGTGAGCTGTGGCTCAACACCAACCGCCAATTCGTGCTGCCAAAAGGTCGCAGCATGGTGCTGATGGAGTCCGCGCTGGCTGGCGAGGATGCCGCGAGTCTGGCTAAAACCAAAATGTGGCTCAGCATGGTACGTGACCAACTCAATGAGGTGGCGTATCCGGCGCAGCTGGCTGGGCTCGACTATGGCTTGAGCGCCAATTGGCGCGGTATCGAAATCAGTCTGGGTGGTTTTTCGCAAAAGCAGGCTGAATTGCTTGCCGCCGTGTTGACGGTATTGAAGGCGCCGGAATGGGACGAGGCGCGTTTCGATCGGCTGAAGCGCAAGCGCATGCGAGGCTATGAAAACAGCCGTCGGCAGTCACCGTATCAGCAGTTGTTAGCCGACTTGCCGAGAATGCTGCAAAGCGAGCGCCCGCTGTTGGACGATATGGCAGCGGCAACTGCGTCGCTCAGTATGGCTGAGGTGGCACTGCATGCCGAGAAGGTGCTGAAAGACTTTCGTTATCGGCTGATGCTTGAGGGTAATTTCGATCGCGATGAGGCACTGGCGATGGCGGCGCTCACCGCTGAGGTGCTGCCGGAAGCCGGGCAGTCTCAGTCTCCGGAACAGGGAGTGGCGAACCTTTCGTCGGGGCAGCGACTGATTCCGGTAGCCGCAGAGCACAGTGATTCGGCCTTGCTTGCCTATGTGCAGGCGCCTCGTGATGGAAAAGACTATCGTGTGGCGCTCGGCTTGGCCGGGCAAATGATGAGTGCGGATTTCTACTATCAGCTGCGTACCCAGAAGCAGTTGGGCTATGTGGTGAATGCGGGTGTTTACCCCATGCGCGCGGTGGGCGGCCTGTTCTTCATGGTGCAGTCACCGGTCGCCGATGCGGCCGCACTGCAGGCCGAGGTGAACAGTTATCTTGAGCGCTGGCTGGCCGGCGGCGTCACTGAGGCCGACTTTGAATCGCACCGCGATACCTTGATTGCCAAACTGCAGCAGCAGCCCGAGAACCTGTGGGAGGCGGCTGGTCGTCACTGGCAGGACCTGCTGGAGGGTTATACGGCCTTTGACAGCCGAGAACAGCTGCTGGCCGCCTTGCGGGATTTGAGCTTTGATCAATGGTGGCAGATGATGGAGACAACACTCGAGCCCGAGCAGCGCAGGGCGCTGACGGTGTATTCACTGGGGCAGTGGCCCGATGTCAGCCTGGTCGGCGAACCAGTGAAGGATGCGGCCGCCTACAAAGCGGAATCTCAGTACTATTTATTCCGTTGATGCGGAGTTGAAAGGGTATAAGTGATTGTTTTTTATAAAACTGTAAAGTTTTATTCATAAAAAAAATGTCTGGATTTTCTTGATTTATAATTGAGGGGCTGCGAGAATCGTGTCGCTCCCGAGGGCCACACCGCCGCCGGGAATCCAATTTAAATCGGTTATCTGCCCAGCTCACAAGGCCGGGCAGCGCCATACAGGCCAGGTGATCACCGTCACCAACAGGCACATAACCGCCGACCGTTGACCCTGTCGGTGCGCCCGTTGACGCGGAACACAATCAAGCAGTCGCTTGCTGGTCGAGGCAGCCCACGTTATTCGAAAGGACTGTGATATGAAGCAAGACCCCGATCTGCGCGAAGATCTTGATCCCCAGGAAACCCAAGAGTGGATGGAAGCGATGGATGGCGTGTTGACCCATGCCGGTCGCGCCCGTGCCACCTTCATCATGAAGCGTCTGGCCAAGCATGCCGCGCGCAATGGCGCACAACTGCCCGCAGCCATTACCACCTCATTCCGCAACACCATTGAGCCCCGCGATGAAAAGCGTATGCCGGGCGACCTGTTCATGGAGCGCAAAATCCGCTCACTGATTCGTTGGAACGCGCTGGCGATGGTGATGCGTGCCAACGACAACAATGATGCCCTGGGTGGCCATATTTCCAGTTTCTCGTCGTCGGCTACTCTCTACGATGTGGGCTTTAACTACTTTTTCCGCGGTGGCGACAAAGCGGACCTGATTTACTACCAGGGTCACAGCTCGCCGGGCATGTACGCCCGTTCATATCTGGAAGGGCGTCTCAGTGAAGATCAGTTGGACCGCTTCCGCCGCGAAGTGGATGGCGACGGCCTGTCGTCGTATCCCCACCCCTGGCTGATGCCCGACTACTGGCAGTTCCCGACCGTCAGCATGGGACTGGGTCCTATTCAGGCCATTTATCAAGCTCATGTCATGAAATACCAGCAGAGCCGCGGACTGGTTGAGCACGGCGACCGCAAGGTCTGGTGCTTCATGGGTGACGGCGAGTGCGATGAGCCGGAATCTCTCGGCGCCATCGCGCTGGCAGGTCGCGAGCAGCTCGATAACCTCTGCTTTGTCATCAACTGCAACCTGCAACGTCTGGATGGTCCGGTTCGCGGTAACGGCAAGATCATTCAAGAGCTGGAAGGCGTGTTCCGCGGTGCGGGTTGGAACGTCGTGAAAGTCATCTGGGGCCGTCTGTGGGACCAGCTGCTGGAGAAGGACGACACCGGTCTGCTGCGTCGCCGGATGAATGAAGTGGTCGATGGCGAATTGCAGAACTACAAGGCCAATGGTGGCGCCTACACTCGCGAGCACTTCTTCGGCAAATACCCGGAATTGCTGGAGCTGGTCAAAGACCTGTCCGACGACGACATCATGTACCTGAATCGCGGTGGTCACGACCCGTATAAAGTCTATGCGGCTTACGCCAATGCGATGGAGACCAAGGGCAAGCCGACGGTTGTCCTGGCGATGACCGTGAAAGGCTATGGCCTGGGCAGCGGCGGTGAAGCGCAGAACGAAGCGCACTCGGTGAAAAAGCTCGATCTGGAAGAACTGAAGAAATTCCGAGATCGCTTCTCAGTGCCGATTAGCGACGATGAGCTCAAGAATGTGCCGTACTACCGCCCGCCGGAAGACAGTCCGGAGATGGTGTACATGCGCAAGCGGCGCGAGTCACTGGGGGGCTATCTGCCCGCGCGCCAGGCGGACTTCGAACCGCTGGATGTCCCGGCGCTGGAGAAGTTTGATGCCCAGCTCAAGTCCAGTGGCAAGCGGGAAATCTCCTCGACGATGGCCTTTGTTCGCTTGCTTTCGACGCTGGTGAAAGACAAGAACATGGGTGGGCGCGTGGTGCCGATCGTGCCCGATGAAGCGCGTACGTTCGGCATGGAAGGCATGTTTCGGCAGCTGGGGATCTACTCCTCACAGGGACAGCGCTACACCCCCCATGATGCCGACCAGATTATGTACTACAAGGAATCCAAAGACGGTCAGATTCTGGAAGAGGGGATTACTGAGTCCGGTGCGTTCTCGGCCTGGCTGGCGGCGGCGACGTCCTATGCCAACCATCGTTATCCGATGGTGCCGTTCTATATCTTCTACTCCATGTTTGGTTTCCAGCGGGTAATGGATTTGACCTGGGCGGCCGGCGACTCTCAGGCACGGGGCTTTCTGATCGGCGCGACTTCCGGGCGTACCACGCTCAACGGCGAAGGCTTGCAGCACCAGGACGGCCACAGCCACCTGATGGCGAATATGATTCCCAACTGCCATTCCTACGACCCGACCTATTCCTATGAATTGGCGGTAATCATTCAGGACGGCATGCGGCGCATGTATCACGAGAAGGAAAATGTTTTCTATTACATCACCACGATGAACGAAAACTATCTGCACCCGGATATGCCCGAAGGCGCAGAGGAAGGCATTATCAAGGGACTGTATAAGCTCCATGCCAGCAGTGTGAAAAAGCCCAAGCTCAAA
This sequence comes from Spongiibacter sp., assembly GCF_984394615.1. Lineage (NCBI taxonomy): Bacteria > Pseudomonadati > Pseudomonadota > Gammaproteobacteria > Cellvibrionales > Spongiibacteraceae > Spongiibacter > Spongiibacter sp. Next base: position 29,786 of record NZ_CFHTQA010000037.1, read on the forward strand.
GTGCAGTTAATGGGCAGTGGCACGATTCTGCGCGAAGCAGAAGCGGCGGCCGAGCTGTTGAAAGCTGACTTCAAAGTCGAGGCGGATATCTGGAGCGCCACCAGCATCAATCAGCTTTGTCGTGAAGGGAATGACTGTGAGCGCTGGAATATGCTTCATCCGGAAGCTGAGCCGAAGGTGCCCTATGTCAGCGAGCTGCTGAACGCACAGGATGCGCCGGTGATCTGCGCGACGGACTATATCAAAGCTTACGGTGAGCAGCTCAGACCCTATATTCGCAATCGTTATGTGGTATTGGGTACTGACGGTTATGGGCGCTCAGATACCCGCGCCAAGCTGCGTGCGCATTTCGAGGTAGATCGTCACTACATTGTGGTGGCCGCCCTCAAGGCCCTGGCCGACGAAGGTAAAGTCGCCGCGAGTGACGTGAGCAAGGCCATTGCCAAATACGGCATTGATGCCGATAAAATTAACCCGATTTACCGCTAAGAGAAGGAGTTTTTTGTGGCAACAGAAACGATCAAAATTCCTGACCTCGGCGGCGGTGACGGTGTTGAAGTCATTGAAGTGTGCGTCGCCGTCGGCGATCAGGTCGAGGTAGAAGACTCACTGCTGGTACTGGAGTCAGACAAGGCATCGATGGAGGTCCCTGCGCCCAAGGCGGGCAAGGTGGTGTCAATCAGCCTGAAAGTGGGTGACAGCGTTGGCGAAGGCGATGTCATTCTGGAGCTGGACGTTGAAGGCGATGCGCCCGCTGACGAACCGGTAGCTGCCGAGCCAGAGGCCGCCGATGAAGAGCCTGCGCCGCCCGCTGCTGACGAAGCTGAGGCGGCGCCAACCGCCAGCGCGGGACCGGAAACGGTCAAGGTGCCGGATATTGGCGGTGGCGATGGTGTTGAGGTTATCGAGCTGTGTGTGGCGGCGGGTGACGAGGTAGAAGAGGGCGACTCGCTGATCGTGCTCGAATCCGATAAAGCGTCGATGGAAGTTCCTGCGCCCTTCAGTGGCAAGGTATTGAGCATGCTGATCAAGGTCGGCGATGCCGCGGCTGAGGGCACTGCCATTGCTGAAATGCAGCGCAGCGGTTCGTCGGCGCCGGATACCGCGGTCGAGTCCCCGGCAGCTGCTGAAACTGAGCAGGTCAAAACACCGGAGCCGCCAGAGCCAGAAGCGGCCACGCCAGCTCCCGCTGCGCCGGAGTCTTCCGCGAATGAGGGCAATGGCAAGACGGTTTACGCTGGACCGGCGGTGCGCAAGTTGGCTCGTGAGTTTGGTATCAGCCTCGATCAGGTAACCGGCAGCGGTCCGCGTGGACGGGTGGTTAAAGAAGACCTGCACGCCTATGTGAAAACGCTGACCTCGGCGAAGCCGGCGGCTGCGGCGGGAGGCGCTGGCATTCCGGCGATTCCCGAGGTGGATTTCAGTCAGTTTGGCGAGATCGAGGTGGAACCGCTGACCAAGCTGCATAAGCTGACGGCGGCCAATATGCACCGTAGCTGGCTGAACCTGCCCCATGTCACGCAGTTTGATGATGCCGACATCACCGAGCTGGAGGCCTTTCGCAACAGCATGAAAGCCGAAGCTCAGGCGAAGGGCGTGAAGCTTACGCCCTTACCTTTCCTGCTGAAAGCGGCGGCGGTAGCGCTGCGCATGAACCCCAAGTTCAATGCCTCGCTGAGCGCTGACGGCGAAAATATGGTGTACAAGAAGTACGTTCATATTGGCGTCGCGGTGGATACGCCGGTCGGCCTGATGGTGCCCGTTATCCGCGATGTCGACAAAAAGTCGTTGTGGGAGCTGGCTGCCGAAGCGTCGGAACTGGCGCAGAAGGCTAAGGAGCGCAAGCTCAAACCTGCCGATATGCAGGGGGGCTGCTTCACCATTTCCAGTTTGGGCAATATCGGGGGCACCGGATTTACTCCGATTATCAATGCGCCGGAAGTCGCGATTCTCGGTGTGTCCAAACTGGATATCAAGCCGGTGTGGGATGGTACGGCCTTCCAGCCACGCAAGATGCTGCCGCTGTCACTGTCTTACGATCACCGGGCGATTAACGGTGCCGATGCCGGTAAGTTCTTTACCGAGCTGGGGCAGTTGCTGGCCGATATTCGTCGCATTTTGCTGTAGGGAGCAGGAATGCGATTGACGTTACGACAATAAGCCACCTCAGGGTGGCTTTTTTGTGGGTGCGTGTTTTTATGGGGTTTTATAAGGAGTTACGGTGGTTTTGGCCCGCGCCTTGCTTTCTGGAAAATAAGCGCGGAAGACAGTTATCTTCAGTGAAGAGACAGCGGAGCCCCGAACAAACCGGGGCGGCCGGATGACAAGAACAGGTGTGAGCGGCTTATGACGCAAAGCAGCAGGGACAGCGCGACTGGCATCGATTGGTCGCAGTATGATGGCGGTCGGTTCTACGACGAGATGATTACTCCAAAAGGTCGGCCGCGGCGAGCTGCTCAGCCTATCGTCAAGCATTTTTCAGAGCTTGATAGAGCCGAGCTGGAGGCGCGACGCACCGCTGCGGAGCGTACCGTGCGCGATATGGGGGTGAGTTTTACGGTCTACTCCGACGGGGAGAATATCGATAGAACCTGGCCTTTCGACCTGATTCCCAGGGTTATTGATGCCACTGAGTGGCAGCGCACCGCAGAGGGGCTTACCCAGCGGCTTCGCGCACTGAATTTGTTCATTGATGATGTCTACAACGGGCAGCGCATCTTCAAAGAGGGGGGGCTGCCCAGACACCTGCTGGACGACTCCAAAAATTATCGGCCCGAGTGCGAAGGCTTCTCGCCTCCCCAGGGGGTTTGGGCGCATATCTGTGGCTGCGACCTGGTGCGCGATGATAGCGGGAAATTTTTCGTGTTGGAGGACAACCTGAGAGTGCCGTCGGGTGTTGCCTACATGCTGGAAAATCGCGAAGTCAGCAAGCGGGTGTTGCCGGAATTCTTCGAGAACAACACGATTCTCCCCGTGGACAACTACCCCTCCATGCTGCTGGAGACCCTGTCGTCGGTGTCTCCGCGCTCATCCAAGCCGGTCATTGTTATCCTGACGCCAGGCATCTTCAACTCGGCGTACTTCGAGCACGCGTTTCTGGCGCAGCAGATGGGGGTGGAGCTGGTTGAGGGCGGTGATCTGGTGGTGGATGACGACGATTACTGCTACATGAAAACCATTGACGGCCTCGAACGGGTGGATGTGATTTATCGTCGTATCGACGATATGTTCCTTGACCCGGAAGTCTTCAACAAGGAATCCGTACTCGGGGTGCCCGGTCTGATGCGCGCCTGGAAGGCGGGCAAGGTGGCCATTGTCAACGCGCCGGGTGCCGGGGTGGCAGACGACAAGGTGGTCTACGCCTACGTGCCAAAAATGATCGAATTCTATCTTGGCGAGAAAGCCATTTTGCCGAATGTGAAAACCTGGCTCTGCGACGACCCTAAACATCGGGAGTATGTGCTGGAGCATATCGAGGAGCTGGTGGTGAAACCCGCCAACGAGTCTGGCGGCTACGGTATGTTGGTCGGCCCTCACGCCAGCAAGAAGGATCACGAGCAGTTTCGCAAGCTGGTTCAGGAGAATCCGCGCAACTACATCGCCCAGCCGACACTCAGCCTGTCCACCACGCCGGTTATTACCGGCCCGGGTGAGGCAGAGCCCCGGCATCTGGACCTCAGGCCCTTTGTGTTGCAAGGCAAAAAACTGCAGGTGACCACCGGTGGTCTCACGCGTGTTGCGTTGCGCAAGGGCTCGCTGGTGGTGAATTCCTCTCAGGGTGGAGGAAGTAAGGATACCTGGATTGTGAGAAGGGAGGAGCGCTGATGCTGTCGCGCGTTGCTGAACGGGTCTACTGGTTTGCCCGTTACATGGAGCGGGTGGAAAGTATTGCTCGCCTGATACAGGTTTACACATCACTGCTGTCGGATTTACCTCGGGATACCGGAATCAGCTGGCACAACCTGGTTATTGCCAGTGGCAGTCACCGCGAATTTGAACGTCGATTTTCCAATCGGGATGAGCGACGCGTGATTCGCTTCCTGCTGGAAGACATGAGCAATTCCGGTTCCCTGAATTACTCGCTGAAAATGGTGCGGGAGAATATCCGTACCAGCCGCGACACGCTCCCACCCGAAAGCTGGGAGCTGATCAACGAATTCCAGATTTACGTCAGTGAGAATATTCAGCAGGGCATTAATCGTCGGAATCGCCATGAATTCCTTGAGGAAATCATTCGTACCTGCCAGGGGATTAACGGCCTGATTGTGGATACCATGCGCCGCGACAGCGCCTGGCACTTCTATCGTCTGGGCCGCAATATTGAACGCGCCGACATGGGGCTGCGGACGATTGAGGCTGGCGCCAGTATGTCGGCAGAGTTCAGCGAACAAGAGCAGCTGCCATCGATAGAAGTGGTGTGGAGCAGCGTGCTCAGCTCACTGGATGCCATTACTCCTTTCCGGCGCACCATGCGGGTCGCGTTGAATGCCGGTGATGCTACCCGCTTCCTGATCGAAGATCGTCTGTTTCCGCGCTCGGTGGCCTGTTGCCTGGAGCAGATGCAGGCATCGCTGAGCAGCCTGCCCGGTGGCGACGATGTGGCCAGTGCCGTGGAAAAGTTGGCGGCAAAACTGGGTAAGAATATTGAAATGGATGATCCGCAGCGGCTGTTGCCAGTACTGGATGGGCTGGAGAAACAGGTATCGGGTATCCATCTGAAAATTCAGGACAACTGGTTTCAGCCTGGCTGAGTGTCGGTGAGTCACGCTTTACGCCCGGGGGCGGCTGGGGTAGTCTGCTCGCCGCCCGGTGATCCTCGCCGGTATTTACGAGCTTAAACAATCATCATGTCTTCCGAGTCTGTTTTGTACCGCCCGCAACACAGCCAGTTTGATGAGCTGTTGCGCCCCGAAGGTGAGCTGCGCGAGCATTGGCGCTATCCCATGGAGGTGCTGCAGTCGATGGGCGTGTCAGCGCTGCAGAAACGCCAGCAGACCGCCAAGCGGATTCTTCGCGATGATGGCGCCAGCTACAGCCCCGGCGACCAGCTCAATATCAGCCACACCTGGCAGCTCGACCTGCTGCCAATGATTCTCTCCAGTGGCGAATGGGAAAACATCGAAAACGCGCTGCGCGAGCGTGCCGAGCTGCTGAATCTGATTCTGGCTGACCTCTACGGTCCGCGGACCCTGATTAGTAATAAAGTGATTCCGCCGGGACTGGTCTTCGGCCACCCCGGCTTCCTGCGGGCCTGTGATGGTATTCGCCTGCCCGGTGAGCATCAGCTGATTTTCCATGCGGCCGATTTGGTCAGGGACCGCAGCGGTGAGTGGATGGTGATCGGTGACCGCAGTCAGGCGCCGCCGGGGACCGGCTACGCGCTGGAAAACCGCACCGTGCTCCGCCGGGTTATGCCCAGTCTGTTCCGCGATGCCCACGTCCACCGACTGGCCAATTTCTTCCTGCAATGGCGGCGAAAACTGTCGGAACTGGCGGGGCACAAGGACTCGCCGCTGATTGTGTATCTGACGCGCGGTGCCTATCAGGAAAGCTCATTCGAGGATGCGTTTCTCGCTAACTATCTCGGCTACCCCCTTGTTCAGGCCCGGGACCTCACGGTGCGCAAAGGCGCACTTTGGCTGGAGTCGTTGGATGGCTTGCGTCGGGTGGATGTGGTGTTGCGGCGCACCGATGACTGCCACACGGACCCGCTCGTCAGCCATTCCAGTGGTGGGCTGGGCGTGCCGGGATTGCTGGAAGTGGTGCGCAGCGGTGCGGTTGCGATGGCAAATCCGCTGGGCAGTGGAATTTTGGAAAATCCTGCGCTGGCCAAATATATGCCGGCGATTGCCCGTCATTTTCTCGGACGCGAATTGCGGCTGACGTCAGTGCCGAGCTGGTGGTGTGGCGATCCGGCTGATCTGAAGTATGTGCGCGAGCACTTTGAGAAGCTGTTGATTCGCCCCTGTTACCGCAGCGACAACAACCACAGTGTGTTTGTCGGAGATCTGGCGCCGGGGCAGCGCGACGCCTTGTTGGCCTCGGTCATGGCGCGTCCGCAGGCCTATGTTGCGCAGTATGCGGTCGCGCCATCGCACACCGCTGTATTGGACGGCGACAAACTCGGCAGTCGCCCCATGCTGCTG
>NZ_CFHTQA010000038.1:0-35415 GCF_984394615.1 Spongiibacter sp.
TTGAGATTATTGCAGAAGCTGGCAAATAATTTTGGTCTTCTAGCTTGTTTGCTCAAAATTAGCCTAAGGAAGCTCTGCACAACTTCCCGCGCCATTCGCGCAAAACAGCACCATTTACTGTTTCGCCTTGTCTGTAGTCAGCCATATGGCTGACTACAGACGCACCTTCCCTACAAAGCCTGGTATTTCTCCGCTCTCAGCAGGTTGGTAAACGCCGAGAGGACATACAGGCGATTGGTGTTTTTCGCCAGTCCACGGTAACGAACCTTCCCATAACCAAACTGCTGCTTGATCGTCCGGAACGGATGCTCAACCTTCGCACGAACGCTGGCCTTTATCCCCTCCAGCATTTCCTGCAGCGGATCAGTCAGCTTGCTCCGGGTGCCGGGGCGTAGTGCTATGCGCCAATCGACATCCCGATCTGTAAATTCATCTCGCTTATGGATGCCGGTATAACCCGCATCACCCCAGACCCGCTGTTCTTCTCCATGAAGAAGCTGATCCGCCGCATTGAGATCATGCACATTCGCTGCTGTGGTTTCGGTCTGGTCGCCGGAGTACGAGCTGGGGATAGAGGCGATTGCCGAGGAGTTGGCGACGATTCTGCAGCACTGGCTGATTGACCACATTATGTCGGATGACCAGCAATACGCGCCGCTGGTGAAGCAGCGTCTGCTGGGGATTCAGCCGGACCAGCAGCAGAGCTGGGTGCAGCAGGCGGTGTCGCGGTATTTTCAATAATCGGGTCCACCACCTGCATTTCTTTTAGCACGCCCGTGCAGACGGTTGCGCTATTTCCGGCTTTCTTTTCTCAGCTTGTCCGCATCCTCTTTGCTGATGGGGTAGAACATGCCCAATCCGCAGGAGGGGCCGGGCATATAGCTGCTGCCCATGCTTTCCAGCACGGTGATGATGTCGACACTGCAAAGCTGATGCAGTGAGGTGCGGTACATGATGGGTTTGTTCCGCGACAGCCCCAGGCAGCGGTGCGGCAGGTCGTTGAGATAGACCTCGTTGCGGCCGGTGTAGAACAGTACGTTGTTGGCGTCGAGCACGACGGTCTCATCGATGCGATTCAATGACAGGCAGCGAACGGGCTCGCCGGTGGCCAGTTTGAGGTTGGGATTCGGCGCGGCGCTGTCTTCCGCCAGGACGGTGGTGCTTCCCGCAGCGGTGCAGAGGCTGAGCAGCAGCGTGGCAAGGCGTTGGCGTGTCATGGGCATTTCTCCATAGCGGTTCACGATAACTGAGCACCGAGTGTAGCAGGCTGCTGCGCAAAAGGGCGGCGATAGATTGTGATGCCATACGGCGCGCTAAGCGCTTGTTTGGCAAAGAATGTGCATAGGCAAAACCACACAATGATTTGCCGGGCTGGGGAGCCGCCGTGGTGTTGAACACGGCGATGTGCACCCTGCGGCAACGGCAAAAAATAAATGGTTCAGTGCAGGGTAAAGGCATGTATTCCGGTCATGAAGCCATGCTTTACTGTGCGTATTCGGCGCTGTGGTGCCGGCTCGTGCTTTGGGGGCAGGGATGACAATTCGTATTGCGATCAATCACAACACTTACTACAAATTTGACCGTCCAACCAAAATTTATCCGCATGTGATTCGCCTGCGGCCCGCGCCTCACAGCCGCACGCCGATTCGGGCCTACAGCCTGAAGGTGACGCCGGAAGAGCACTTCATCAACTGGCAGCAGGATGCCTTTGGCAACTATCTGGCGCGGCTGGTCTTCCCCGAAAAAGCGACAGAGCTGAGTATTGAGGTGGAAGTGATTGCCGACATGACGGTGATCAACCCCTTCGACTTTTTTGTGGAGGAGTACGCCGAGGCCTTCCCCTTTGAGTACCCCGATCAGCTGAAGAAAGAGCTGCTGCCGTATCTGGAGAAAAAACCTCAGGGACCGCTGTTCAAAAAGCTGCTGGCAGAGATCGACAAGCCCGAGGAGCGGCTGAACGATTTTCTGGTGAATACCAACCGTCGTATTCAGGAATTGGTGGAGTACAGCCTGCGCTTTGAGCCGGGGGTACAGAAGCCGGAGGAAACCCTGGAACTGGCGAAGGGTTCCTGCCGGGATTCCGCCTGGCTGCTGGTGCAGTTGCTGCGCCATGTGGGACTGGCGGCGCGCTTTGCCTCGGGCTATCTGGTGCAGCTGGCCTCCGATGAAAAATGTCTGGATGGCCCCAGCGGCCCGGAAGAAGATTTCACCGACCTGCACGCCTGGTGCGAGGTCTATATTCCCGGTGCGGGCTGGGTGGGGCTTGATCCGACCTCCGGCCTGTTTGCCAGTGAGGGCCATATTCCGCTGGCCTGTACGCCCGACCCGGTCTCGGCGGCGCCCATCGACGGCTTTACCGACGAATGTGAAGTGGAGTTTGACTACAGCAACGTCGTCACTCGGGTGCACGAAGATCCGCGTGTAACCAAGCCCTACAACGACGCCCAGTGGGCGGCGATTCTCAAACTGGGCGAGGATGTTGATAAGAAGCTGGTCGACAACGATGTGCGGCTGACCATGGGCGGCGAGCCGACCTTTGTGTCGGTGGACGATATGGAATCGGCCCAGTGGAATACCGAGGCGCTGGGCGCCGACAAGCTACGACTGGCGAAGACGCTGCTGCTGCGTCTGCGCGATCATTTTGCGCCCAAGGGCCTGCTGCATTATGGGCAGGGTAAATGGTATCCCGGTGAGGAAGTGCCGCGCTGGGCGCTGGGCCTGTTCTGGCGCACTGACGGCGAACCGCTGTGGTCGCGGCCGGAACTGCTGGCGCGGGTGGACAAGGATTACGGTCACGACTTGGCGCTGGCCAAGACTTTTGGCAAAAAGCTCACCAGCCGCCTGGGGCTGGATGCGCGCTTTCTGCAACCGACTTACGAAGACGCACTTTATTACCTGCTGCAAGAACAGAAAATTCCCCACAACCTCGAAAAGCTTGCCGCCAAAGCCAAGAATGATCTGACCCGGCGCCGACTGGTGCGGCTGCTGGAAACCGGCATGGATAAACCAGCGGGCTTTGTGTTGCCGCTGGAATGGGATTTGTTTGCCCAGTGCTGGCGCAGCTCGGTGTGGTCGGTGAAACGCGAGAAAGTCACTCTGTTGCCCGGCGATTCGCCGATGGGCTTGCGCCTGCCGCTGGATGAAATCATCGGTATTGATGAAGTGCCACGTGCGCCGGAACGCGACCCCTTTGAACCGCATCAGCCGCTGCTGAAGCGTGAGGCCTACACTGATGGCTCGGCGCATATGCCGGTGCCCGGCAGCGGCGTTGCCAGTACCAGTCCGCAACCCGCAGCGAAGCCCAGCGAGAAGCCCGCTGAAATAACCGGTGGCGGGTCGACATTGCCGATTCGCACTTCGCTGTGTGTGGAGCCCCGCGACGGCAAGCTGCACATCTTTATGCCGCCGCTTTACGCCTTGGAGCAGTACGTGGCGATTCTGGCGGTGCTGGAGGAAATCGCGGCCGAACTGAATGCACCGCTGATGATTGAGGGTTACGAGCCGCCGCGCGACCCGCGGGTGACCAAGCTGCTGGTCACGCCCGACCCCGGCGTAATCGAGGTGAATATTCATCCGGCGGGCAGTTGGCGCGAGCTGGTGGCGAACACCGAAGAGCTGTATCAGGCCGCGAAAGAATCGCGTCTGGCTACTGAGAAATTTATGCTCGACGGTCGCCATACCGGCACGGGCGGTGGCAACCATATTACGCTTGGCGGGCCAACGCCCGCCGACAGCCCGATACTGCGACGGCCCGATCTGCTGCGCAGTCTGGTGTCGTTCTGGCAGCATCACCCGAGCTTGTCCTACCTGTTCTCCAGCGCCTTTATCGGCCCGACCAGTCAGGCGCCCCGCGCCGACGAAGGCCGGGACGAAATGCTCTATGAAATGGAGATCGCCTTCCAGCAGATGCCCGACGGGCTGGCGGAGCAGCCCTGGCTGATCGACCGGCTGATGCGCAATCTGCTGATCGACGTGACCGGCAACACCCACCGCGCCGAGTTCTGTATCGATAAACTCTATGCGCCGGGCAGCCCGACTGGGCGACTGGGACTGCTGGAATTCCGTGGCTTTGAAATGCCGCCCCATGCGCGCATGTCGTTGGTGCAGGTGTTGCTGATTCGTGCCCTGATCGCGCGCTTCTGGGACGAGCCCTACCGCAAGCCGCTGGTGCGCTGGGGCACCTCGCTGCACGATAAATTTATGCTGCCGCACTATATCTGGGCGGACGTGATGGAAGTGGTCGCCGATCTGCGCCAGCGCGGCTATGACTTCGACAGCGACTGGCTGCTGCCCTTCGAGGAATTCCGTTTCCCCCATTATGGCCGCACGGTGATTAACGACATTGAGATCGAACTGCGCTGGGCGATTGAGCCCTGGCATGTGCTGGGTGAAGAAGTGGGCAGCTTTGGCACCGCGCGCTATGTAGATTCCTCGGTCGAGCGTTTGCAGGTGAAGGTAAGCGGGCTGACCGATGGCCGCTATGTGCTGGCCTGCAATGGCCGCCGGGTGCCGCTGCGGAGTACCGGTCGTCACGGCGAGTACGTGGCCGGGGTGCGCTACCGTGCCTGGGCGCCGCCGTCAGCGCTGCACCCCACGCTGGGTGTGCACACGCCGCTGGTGTTTGATTTGATTGATACCTGGAACGGTCGCTCGGTGGGTGGCTGTTCCTATCACGTTTCCCACCCCGGCGGTCGCAGCTACGATGTCTTCCCGGTGAACGCCTTCGAGGCCGAGTCGCGGCGCATTAACCGCTTTGATGTGACCAGCCACACGCCGGGGCCGTTTACCCCCAACCCTGATCTGGATGCTGTACGCGAGTTTTTTGAAACGCCGCCGCGCCCTATGTCACCGCCACCGGAAGAGTCACCGGGCGAATACCCTCACACGCTGGACCTGCGCCGCAAGGCCAACTGGATCGGTTAGTGGCTGGGAAGGCGTCAGCGAGGCTTGCGGAGTCGTCATCGCTGAGGCCTGAGTCATCTTGGGTCAGTTGTAGAGGGTGAGTTGTAGAGGGTGACTTGTAGAGAGTAAGTCAGCTCGCCCCGGCAGCACTGTTTTCCAGACTTTGCAGAAAGGGGCAGTCCTGTCGCGCTTGCTGCAGTGTGGCTTTGTAGAACTGCTGCACGGCGGCGATCTCTTCCTGACTCGATCCCCGGTAATTGCTGACGCCGTCGTCCCGGTCTTTAAGCGGGCTCAGGCGCCAGGCATTCTTGTATTTCTTCTTCATTGACGGGGCGAGCCTGGAGAGGTTTTCCGACGCCTTGAACTCGCAGGCTCTGATGGCCTCGCCACTTTGCGGGTCGACTGCGATCAAATTGCCGGACAGATGCAGTGCAAAGCTTGTCCGCATATTCAGCACATCGGTTTTGTCGGCGTACTCGCCAATCGTCACCGTGCCCAGCGACAGCAGCGTGGTGCGCACTTCGTCCTCAATCACGAACAGATCAACGCCATTGGCGGCGGCATAGTCGGCAAGCGCCTGCTGGGTCTGCACGTTGTAGTGCGGCATGAGTCGCTTCAGCTCGGTGTTCACTCCCCATGCCGGGCTGCTGTAGCCGGCGTTCAGTGTGGCGAGGTCGATCACCGGCAGCCGAATACCCAGTTTGACGGGGTTGCGGGCGAAGCTCTCCGGTCCGGCAATGCTGCGGGTAAATTCCTTCGCCCGGTCTTTGCCGTATCGTGTTTGGGCTCCTTGCACTCTGACCACCGGCGCAGAGTGACTGCCGGTGTCGAGAAAAACGGCCTTCTTATACGTGCCCGGCGGGATGGCTGTGGCGTTATCAAATCGTGAATAGGTCAGTTCTCGCCAGGTATTGCTAACGGCATTCGCCCATGGCGATGAGCAGGAGAGTGCGGTGATCAGCAATAGGGCGGTATGGGTGATTGGCTTCACGGTATGACCTCTATTAGCGACGGGCGAGCGGTAGGGCGTTGATACCCAGACTTTAATAAAACGCAGGCGGCACGCAAAGGCAATATCGCCGGGCCAGTGCTGGGATCCTGACAGGTCAATACAGCGGCATTGTGTCATGCGGCATTATTTTACTATAATGAGAATGATTGTTATTTGTGTGTCGTTTTCTTTTCCCGGATTCAAGGTCAGCCATGTCGGTTTCTCCGGCGGCGCAGAAGCAGTTCGGCGCCCTCTACAAGGATCATCATCCCTGGTTGCTGTCGCTGCTGCGACGGCGGCTGGGCTGTGATCACGATGCCGCCGATTTGGCTCAGGACGCGTTTATCCGTTTGATGCGACGTCCGCAGGTGTTGGAGGACGATTCGCCGCGCGCCTATCTGACCACGGTTGCCAAAGGCCTCTGCGTCGACCTTTGGCGTCGGCGTCAGGTGGAGCAGGCGTGGCGCGATGCAGTAGCGGCATGGCCGGAGTGGGTGATTCCCTCGCTGGAAGAGCAGGCCCTGGTGATCGAAACCCTCTATGAGGTCGACGCGATGCTGCGGCAGATGCCAGAGAAGGTGGCGGCCGCGTTTCTGATGTCGCGACTGGAGGGGCTGACGTACAGCGAGATTGCTAAGCGCCTTGCTGTGTCGGAGCGCAGCGTGAAGAAATATATGGCGCGAGCCATGTACGAGTGTGTGCTGTTGGAAGTGCAAGCGGACGAGGCCTTGATATGAGTCTGGGGCGGGAACAGCACCGCGCGCTTCGAGAGGCGTCCCAGTGGTATGCGCGTCTGGCCGACGAGCAGGTGGATAGCGATGCGGAGCGCGCCTGGCGACACTGGGTGGCCGCCGACGAGGCGAACCAGCGAGCCTGGCAATATATCGAAGCGGTTTCCCAACGCTTTGACGGTTTGCGCGATGTCGGCAACTCGCTGCCCGTTGGCGATACTCTCAAGCGCTTGCAGCGGCGTCGGCTGACCCGGCGCGGCTCGTTGAAGTGTATTGCTGCGCTGGGTGTCACGTCGGCGGCGACCTGGATGTTTGCGCCCTATGAACATTGGCTGGCCGGGGAGCGCACGGCAGTTGGCGAAGTGCGGCAGTTGTCGTTGATGGATGGCAGTCGCGTTTGGTTGAACACCGACAGCAGTCTGGACAGCGATTTAGGCGCCGGGCGCCGCCTGCTCAGCGTTCACCGCGGCGATGTGTTTGTTGAAGCGGTGGCAGGCAAGTCGCCCATGACGGTGTCGACAGCGGCCGCCGAGCTGAGTTGTGAGCACGGGCGGTTTGCGCTGCGCGGTGGCGGCGATGCTCAGGCACAAGTGCTGGCGGTGTATGACGGTCGCGTCGATCTGCGCACGCGTGGCGGTCAGGTACAGCAGCTTGCGGCGGGCCAGCAGTGCCGCTTCGGTCGCGATGCCATTGTGGCGGTGGAGGCTGCCGAGCCGCGTTACGAGGCCTGGACGCGTCGCCTGCTGCTGGCCCACGACGAGCCGCTGGGCGAGTTGCTGTCGGAGTTATCGCGCTACCGGCACGGCATTATTCATGTGTCGCCGGACGTGGCGGCGCTGCGGGTCACGGGATCATTTCCCACTTCAAATACCGATATGGCGCTGGAAATGCTCGGTGCCAGTCTGCCGATCCGCGTCGATGTACCGCTGCCGTGGTGGGTGAATGTCAGCGCGGCATGACTATTTGATATTAATTCTCATTTATTTTTGAGAATCGGTTCCCTTTTCTTGGGCTTCGTTCGATATCCCTACACAAGTCTCAGAAAAACAGGCCCTCAACAGCCCTGGAAAAGGAGTTACGGATGTTATTCAAACGCTTTCGCCCACACGGTGGATGCCAGGCATTGCTGCTTTCGACAGCAATGGGCCTGAGCGTCGCCGCGCCCTCTGTCATTGCGCAGCCAGCCGCTGCCAACCTCACACAGTTCTCGATTCCTGCCGGTGACCTCGGCAGTGCGGTAACCCGCTTTGCACAGCAGAGTGGCGTCTCGCTGAGCGTGGCAACGGAGCTGCTGGAAGGGCGCGAAACCGCCGGGCTGGACGGCAGCTACACACCGGAGCAAGCGTTGATGCTGCTGCTGCTGGGTGGCACGGGCCTGACGGCCAACCGCCAGGCCAATGGCAGCTACGTGCTGAGTGAAGCGCCAGCGTCGGCTGAGGCGATCGACCTGGGCGAAACCGTCATGCTGCAAAAGCTGGTGGTGTCCGCCTCGGGTTTTGAGCAGAAGATTACGGATGCACCGGCGAGTATTTCGGTGGTGGATCAGGAGGAATTGAAGAGCCGCCCCTATACCACTCTGCTAGATGTGGTGCGCGAGCTGGAAGGGGTGGACATTGGCGAGACCCGCGATAAAACCGGGCAGGGCACCGTCAGTATGCGCGGCATGGGCGCCGACTATACGCTGCTGCTGATCGACGGCCGCCGCCAGAACAATCACGGTGATATTTATCCCAACAACTTCGGTGGCAACCAGTTCAACCATATTCCGCCGCTGACCGCGATTGAACGCGTCGAGGTGATTCGCGGGCCGGCATCGACACTGTACGGCGCCGATGCACTGGGCGGGGTGATCAATGTGATCACCAAGAAAATTACTGACACCTGGACCGGCGGTATCAACTTCAGCCGCACTTTCCAGGAAGATGAAGCCTTCGGCGAAGACACCACTACCGATTTCAATGTGATGGGACCGCTGATTCCCGGCAAGCTGGGTTTGGCCGTGCGCGGCAGTGTCTACGATCGGGAAGCTTCCAACCCGGAATATGCGTCGGTTCGCGACCCTAACGGAGAGATCCACACTCGCTCGCTGGGCTTTGGCGGTGGCGGAAAAACCGTCGACAACACCAATAAATCCCTGGGCTTCCGCCTGAGCTGGACGCCAAGTGAGCGCCAGTCACTGGTCTTTGATTTCGATAAATCTGAGCAGAAATACGACAACACCCCCAGCGCTGACGGCAGCTTCCCACTGGGGACGGTAGACAGTATTGATCGACTGTTTGCCAGCAGCCCCCGCGCCGGTTACGCCGCCGAGCAGGAATTTACCCGCGACCAGTGGTCGCTGACCCACGAGGGTGACTGGGGTTTTGCTGACAGCACTGTCTCGCTGGCCTACATCGAAACGGCGAACCTCGGTCGTACCTTGCCACTGACTGCTACAGAGCGCGCCCTGCAGAAGGAGATTTTTGAGGGGACGGGCAGCTATGCCGGTCTGACTGAGGAAGAACGTCGGGAGATTATGGGCGACACCTTCCTGCCGCGTCCCAAACGCCAGATGGAAAGTAACCAGTACACGCTGGATGCGCGTTTGGATATTCCGCTGGAAAACCTCGCGGGTGAGCACATGCTGGTCGTGGGTGGCCAGTATATTGACGGCGAGCTGGAAGACGGTGTGTTCGGTATGGAAGGCGGCGACGAGGGCCGGGGTGTTGTTTCCGAACATAAGATGTATTCGCTGTTCGTCGAAGATAACTGGACGCCGATCACCCCGCTGACCATTACCGCCGGTGTGCGTTACGACGACCACAAGCAGTTCGGCAGCAATACCAGTCCGCGCCTCTACGGTGTGTACAGCCTGCACCCCGAATGGACGGTAAAAGGCGGCATCAGCACCGGTTATAAAACCCCGAAAACCACGGATCTGTATAACGGTATTACCGGCTTCGGCGGCCAGGGCACCAGCCCATTCGTCGGTAATCCAGACCTCAAGCCCGAGACCAGTGTGAATACCGAAGTTGCCTTGTACTGGGAGTCGCTGACCGCGCGCCACAACTTCAATATCACCTTCTTCCAGAATCAGTTCGAGGACAAGATTGTTCGCGGCGATGCGGTGCAATCCTGTGAGCAGACCGGGGGTGTGAAACCCTGTGCCAATCTTGGCGCCTATGAAGACCTGGGCTACGACGAGTACAGCCAGAATATCAATATTGACGAGGCTGAAATTCAGGGCGCGGAACTGGCCGGACGCTACCAGATTTCACCCAATCTGGCGCTGCGTATGAACTACACCTACACCGACAGCGAGCAGACCAGCGGTGCAGAAAAAGGCCTGCCGCTGACCAACAGTGCCGAGCATATGGCTAACACCACGCTGGACTGGCAGATCAATGACCGGGTTGACCTGTTCCTCACCTGGGAGCAGCGCTCCGACCGCTATCGCGGTACCGATAGCCAAGGCAGACCTTTGTACTATGAAGATTATCGCGTGCTGCATCTGGGCGGCTCGGTAGTGGTCAACGAATCCGTGACCATTCACGCGCGGGTGAACAATCTGCTGGATGAAGATTTCACCAGCTATAGCACCACCTATGACGACCTGAACGGAGACGGTGTTTACGAATACCTGACCGGCCGGGGCGTGACCAGTGAAGTGGTGTTTACCGATGACTACAACAACAAAGACAAGGCGCGAAATTTCTGGGTTGGCGTCAGTGTGACGTTCTAATCCATTCGTCTGTCTTTGAATGTGGCAGAGGCTGTTGACAGCCTCTGTCAGAACCCTGGGGCCAAGGCCCCCTATCGGCTCGGCATGTGTTGAGCCGTTTTGCGTTGTAACGAGAAGGAAAGCACGTTGCGTTTGAAAACCCTGGCATTAGGCACCGTGAGGCAGTGGCACTGGGTGAGTTCTGCCGTCTGTCTGGTGGGTATGCTCGGTTTCGCGATTACCGGCATCACACTCAATCATGCTGCGAGTATTCCCTCGACGCCGCAGGTTTACAGCCTGGAAGTGATGGTTCCCGACAGTCTGGTCGAGGACTTGAACACGCTGGCAGAGAAACCGGCCGGACTGCCCCGCGCGCTTCGGCAATGGCTGTCGCGGGAGCAGGCCCTGAGCTTGTCTCAGGGGCGCGCCGAATGGAGCGAAGACGAGCTCTATGTCGCCCTGCCCAGACCGGGTGGCGATGCCTGGCTGAGTCTGGATCTGTACAGCGGCGACTTGCTGTACGAGCGCACGGACCGTGGCTGGGTGGCTTACTTCAATGACCTGCACAAGGGGCGTGATACCGGCACCGCATGGAGCTGGTTTATCGATATTTTTGCCGGGGCCTGCGTGCTGTTCTCGCTTACGGGGCTGCTGCTATTGCAACGCCAGACACGCCACCGGCCGTTTACCTGGCCCGCCGTCGCGCTGGGTGTGTTGATTCCGTTTTTATTAATCATTCTGTTTGTTCACTAGTTGGGGAAAACCATGAGGAAAAAAGGCTTATGGCTGTGGGTGCTGCTGTGCTGCTCGACGGCCCACGCGGGAGAAAGCTGGCTGGATGTCGAACTGCCCACGATTGATGTGGCGGAGTACCACCGTCCCTATGTGGCTATATGGATTCAAGGCAAGGGCAGCCGCGATGTTCACAATGTGGCGGTGTGGTATCAGCTCCGTGACGGCAGTGAAAAAGGTGAAGAGTGGCTTAAGGACATGCGCCAGTGGTGGCGCCGCAGCGGTCGGGGGCTGGATATGCCGGTCGATGGCATCAGTGGTGCGACCAAGGCGCCGGGCCAGCACCGTGTTGAATTGAATGCTGCACTGCAGGCGCTGCCCGCCGGTGACTATCTGCTCAATGTTGAGGCGGCCCGGGAAGTGGGCGGTCGCGAGCTGCTGAAAATTCCCTTCAGCTGGCCTGCCAAGGCTGCCCAGTCGCTTTCCGCGCAGGGGGAGACCGAACTCGGCCGCCTGCAATTGCATCTCGAACCCTGATCTTTCCTATTCGCAAGAATGACCGAGGAGAAAAGCTATGAAACTCGTTAAACCCGCTCTGTTTGCACTGGCCTTCAGCTTGCCGATGGCGGCAGATGCTCACCGTGCCTGGTTTCTGCCTGCATCTACTGTGCTGTCGGGTGAGCAGCCTTGGGTGACAGTGGACGCCGCGGTATCCAACGATATTTTCTATACCGATCACGCGGCCATGCGCCTCAGTTCACTGGATATCACGGCCCCGGATGGCAGCAAGGTGAAGGCGGAGAATCCCCACACCGGCAAGCTGCGCAGCACCTTCGACCTGCAACTGAAGCAGGACGGCACCTACAAAATTGCCATTGCGGGAAGCGGCTTGCGCGCTCGCTGGGAAACCGCCGACGGCAAGCGGGCGTTCTGGCCCGGTCGCGGCCAGCAGCCCAAGCCCGGTGACTTTGAAAAAGCGGTACCCAAGGATGCAAAGAATCTGCAGGTCAGTTATTCATCGCGCCGCATCGAAACCTTTATCACGGCGGGACTGCCTTCCGAAAAAGCGCTGGCACCCAGCAACGACGGCCTTGAAATGCAGCCGATTTCTCACCCCAACGATCTGTTTGCCGGTGAAAAGGCCAGCTTCCGTTTTCTGATTGACGGCGAGCCTGCCAAAGGCGCCAGCGTCACCGTGATTCCCGCCGGTGTGCGTTACCGCAACAGCCAGGACGATATCACCGTGATCGCTGATGCCGACGGTGTCGCCAGTTTTGCCTGGCCTGCCGCAGGTCGCTACTGGTTAGAGGCTGAGTACAAAGACGGCAAGGCCAAGCCGCCGGCCACCGAGCGCAGCGGTGTTTACGTGGCAACCTTTGAGGTTCTGCCGCAGTAATCGCTGATGATCGACTGGCAAACGGTGTTCTACGCGCTATTCGCTGTTACGGCGTGGCTGTTGTTCACCTGGCAGTGTCTTCGGGCCTACCGACTGGCCCAGCCCAGTGAGGGTGACGGTCGGGGGGATGTGCTGGTGACCTACGCCAGCCAGAGTGGTCGCGCCCTGGGCATTGCTCAACGGCTGGCGACAAGCCTGCCTGACGGTGCGCGATTGCTGCCGCTGAACCGGCTGGATATCGATAGCTTGCAGTCTGCTCGTCAGCTTTACTGCATTGCCGCGACCTATGGTGAAGGCGAAGCGCCGGACAATGCCGCGCGCTTTCTCTCTCAGTTCACGCAGGCGGCGTTACCGGACCTGTCCTCGCTGCGCTATCAGGTGCTGGCGCTGGGCGACCGTGAGTACCCGCATTTCTGTGCTTACGGCCATCAGCTTGATGCGGCACTGGCAGGAGCCGGGGCGGAGTGCGCGGTCAATTGTGCAGAGATTGATTGCGGCACTGACCAGATGGCACAGGCGGTTGATCAGTGGCTGGGTGCGATTGTGGGGGAGGCTGTCACCGCAGAGGCCGCGCATGGCTACGGCGAGTTTTTGCCGTGGACCTTGCAGAGTCGGCGCTGTGTGAACGAGGGCAGCCCCGGCGCGCCGATGTATGCCCTGCGTTTATCGCCGCCAGCCACGCAGGCTGTGGACTGGCAGGCGGGCGCGATTGCGGAAATTCGCCTGTCCGGCTCGGCCATGCGCGCGCGGGAATACTCCATCGCCTCACTGCCGCAGAGCGAGTCAGTGGAGCTGCTGGTACGTTTGCAGTATGACGAACACGGGCAAGCGGGCATGGCATCCGGCTATCTCTGCGAGCAGATGGCGCTGGGGGAATATGTCGAACTCAAGCTGCGCGCCAACCCACTCTTTGCCACGCCGGAGGGCGATACGCCACTGATCCTTATCGGTGCGGGCTCCGGCCTTGCGGGACTGTGGGGACATCTCGAGGCGAGGCGACAGTCGGGCTATCGGCAGAACTGGCTGGTGTACGGCGAGCGCTCCCCGGCGTGTGACCGTCCCTACGCCGATCAGATTGCTGAGCTGGAGCGCGACGCTTACCTGCCGGGGCTGGATTTGTGCTTTTCACGAGCGGAGCAGAACGCCGCCTATGTTCAAGAGGTTCTGCGTCAGCGCGCGCTTGCGGTACAGGATTGGGTCTCGCGCGGCGCGGTGATTATGGTCTGTGGCAGCCGCGATGGAATGGCAGGCGGGGTCGACGCGGCACTGCGGGAGGTGCTGGGCACCGCCGGCGTCGAGCAATTGGAGAATGATGGCCGCTATCGCCGGGACGTTTATTGAAATGTGTTTGGCCTTATCAAACTCTGGCCGCAAGGGGCAGGGCGCGCGCTACCATGGTGCTTCATTGATGCTGTTGACCAGAGGACACAAGGATGGATATCGGAATCTCCGCCGAAAACCGGGATGCTATTGCCCAGGGCCTGAAGGGCTTGCTGGCAGACTCCTACACACTGTATTTACAGACGCATAATTTCCACTGGAATGTGACCGGCCCGCAGTTTCGGCCGCTGCACTTGATGTTTGAAGAGCAGTACACCGAATTGGCGGTGGCTGTGGATGACATTGCCGAGCGCATCCGCTCACTGGATGTGGCGGCGCCCGGTACCTACAAGGCCTTCGCCTCGCTGACGGCGATCAAAGAAGTCGAAGAGGTGCCCGAGGCCAAGACCATGGTCGCGATGCTGTGCGAGGGTCACGAGCAGGTGGTGCGGCGCTGTCGCGACGTGCTCAGTCTGGCGCAGGATGCCGGGGATGAGTCATCCGCCGGGCTGATTTCAGACCGCATGCGCCTGCACGAAAAAACGGCGTGGATGCTGCGCGCGATGCAGTAAGGCCGTCGACCGGCGCCTGAGTGGCGCCGGTTCAGCGTCATGTCTCATAAGTCGGCAGCGTTCACGCCATGCCTCGGCTGATCCGACGGATTTCCCGCATATGCTCCACCACCTGCTGCATTCTTGCCACGATGGCTTCCGCCTCCGGATTCAGTTGGGCGGGAGTTGATCGGCTGGTAAACAGCGTCACGCCAAGATAGTGCTCCAGACGGGTGATCTGTCCGCTCATGGTGCCGGGAGTGACATTGCAGAAGCGCGAGGCTTCCTGCAATGAGCCTGTTCGGAGCAACTCGACAACGTACTCAATCGTTCTGCAATTCACGGTTTTCCCCTTCTGCTTTGCCTTTCTTAATATTAGTTTTATCTATCGAAATAATAAAAATGATTGTTTCTATGCTTGTGATAGTAAAAGGCAATGATCAAATCGTCTTATCCTGATCAGCGCTGTATACCGCGGGTCTCCCCGGTGAGGAAGGCGGCAATGACGCCGGGTTGATGGCGGCGCTTGCTATCCGTGGCGGTGTTGATTATTATGAGAATGGTTCTCATTTGTGTTATTGGCAGTGTCAGGTGATTACGCCTCGTGCACTGCCAGCGTCCCATTTCTTCTCCGGCCGGGTCTGTCGCTTCGTGAAGTACGCTGATCAAAAGCTTAAAACCTATATGACGCATCGCGCGGCGCTGGTTGACTACGCGACGCCGATTATTGGCTGTCGCGCGCGGGCGGAGGACATTGTTCAGGACGCCTTTCTACGCTATCTCCCCGGCGGTGAAGCACCCTCGGTGTCGGGAGTGGCCTACCTGTATCGCATCGTTCGCAACCTCGCGATTGATATGTTGCGGCGGTCGGCGATGGAGTCCCGGCACATGGACGGCAACAACGTGTCGTGGCTGGAACCGGTGGGAGAGGCCAGTCCCGAGGAGCATCTGGTGCAGGGCGATCAGCTCGGGCGACTGGCCAGGGTGCTGGAACAGCTGCCTGAAAAAGAGCGTCTGGCCGTCGAGATGCACCGCTTTGGCGGGTATACTCTGGCTGATATTGCGGCGCGGCTGGAGGTTTCCACTGCGACAGTACATCGCATGATTCGGCAGGCGCTGGTGCAACTGGCCAGCGCGCTGGACGAGGACGCGCCGCAGTGAATGCCGGAGCGCGCCGCCCGCGACAGGGAACTGCGTCTGAAAAAAGCGCTCCGATTATTCGTTTACTCAGCATTGACGCTATGCGAATTGGAGAGAGTCTGGCTCAGGATTGAGCCGGAACCCGGCAATGACCCACAAGCCTTCTAAACCCGACGCCGACGCGCTGCTTGAGCAGGCCATCGATTGGATGCTGCGCAGTGAGCAGGCGCCCGACGATGTGGAATTACGGCGCGAGCTGGCCGCCTGGCTGGCCGCCGATCCCGGACACGCCTACGCCTGGCAGCGCGCACGCAATGTGTGGAATACGATGGGCGGAATGGAGCCCGATCGCAGCCAGTGGCCCGCAGCGGTTGAAGCGGCCGAGCGCCGCCCGGAGCCGGTGGCGCCGCCGCGTCGTGGAGTGCTGAAGCCCCTGCTGACGGTTGCGGTGGCGGCGTGTCTGCTGGTGGTGTTGTGGCCGTCTCTGCGTTTGCAACTGTTGGCCGATCATCAGACCGGCAGCGGCGAGCTGCGTGAAGTCTCACTGCCCGACGGCAGCCGCGTTCACCTCAGTGCCGAGAGTGCGATCCGCACCAATTACTCCGATGGTGAGCGACGCGTTGAACTGCTGGCAGGGCAGGCGTTTTTCGATGTGGTGCGCAATGCCCAGCGGCCTTTTGTGGTGAGTGCCGACAGCATGGATGTGACCGTGCTGGGTACGTCATTCGATGTGCAGAATGCCAGCGGGCTGTATGCCGTGAGCGTACAGAGTGGCGCGGTGTCGGTAAGCTATGACGGCGATCTGGGGCATCAGCTCGTGCCCGGCCAGCAGCTGACACTGGAGCGCCGCAGCGGTGAGCTGCGGGTCGACAGCATTGCGCCTGAAAACGTGGCGGCCTGGCGGGAAGGGCGGCTGTTCGTTCACAACCGCACCGTGGCCGATGTGGTGGAAGCCCTTGATCGCTTCTATCCCGGCAGTATTTTTATCGCCGACCCGGCTTTGGCGAAGCGCCGGGTGACCGGCAGTTACGACCTGAGGTCTCCCGACCTCGCCCTGCGTGGTCTGATCCAACCTTACAGCGGGCAAGTGCTGGAACTGGGCGGCCTGCTGCGCATCGTACGGGGCTCCTGAGCCCCCGCTTTCCGCCCTTTGGGCGCAAATTTCAACTTTTCCTGATTCCCATGAAAAAAGTCGTGAGGCTGTTCGTTTTTGAAGAGCAGTTTCTGCGAATGAGATTTATTTTTGATTGGGAAGTGTTGCATGTTGAGGTGCTGGAAAAGCCGGATTTTCTTGTCGGTGCTGTTGAGTCTGTGCGGGGTAGGGAGTGCCGTTGCGCAATCGGCTGCGGCGCCGCTACGCCATTTTGAGATTCCCTCCCAATCCCTGCATCTGGCGCTGGGGCAGTTCGCCCGGCAGTCGGGTATGCAGGTGTCGGTGGATGCGCCCACGGTAGATGGATTGATGTCCTGGCCCTTGTCCGGCGAATTCACGGTGGATCAGGCCTTGAACACCCTGCTCACGGGCACCGGCCTGCAATGGTATTTGAGTGACGATGCCACCGTTGTGCTGCAATCGACAGCGGTCGACGGCATGACCCTGCTGCCCAAGCTGAAAGTGGAGAGCGGGGTCGACATTGCCGCCGAGGACGCGCCCTACCGTGCGGCGGAGTCGTCGAGTGTGATCACCAGTGAGCAGATTGCCCGCTTTCGCGGTACCTCGGTCGGCGATATTTTTCAGGGCACGCCCGGCGTACTGGTCGGCGAGAACCGCAACAGTGGCGGCCTGGATATCAATATTCGGGGCATGCAGGGGCAGAGCCGGGTGCCGGTACTGATCGATGGCGCGCGGCAGGAAACCACTGTGTATCGCGGTTATGCGGGGGTGGCATCGCGCAGCTATGTCGATCCCGATCTGATCGGCGGTATCGATATCAGCAAAGGCCCGGTGATGGATGCCGATGGTGCCGGTGCGACTGGGGGTGTGGTGAGCATGCGCACGCTGTCGGTGGACGACATCATCACCACCGACAAGGATTGGGGCTTGCGATTGCGCGGCAGCCTGATGAGCAACAGCAGTCGCCCGCCCAGTGCTGGTACGGCTGCCGGGGTGAACGG
This sequence comes from Spongiibacter sp., assembly GCF_984394615.1. Taxonomy (NCBI): domain Bacteria; kingdom Pseudomonadati; phylum Pseudomonadota; class Gammaproteobacteria; order Cellvibrionales; family Spongiibacteraceae; genus Spongiibacter; species Spongiibacter sp. Next base: position 17,579 of record NZ_CFHTQA010000038.1, read on the forward strand.
CACCGGTATCGTATACCGCGTGGATTGTGCTTCACCGGGGCTCTGTGAAGGTGAGCATGCGCTGCCGGAGAGCTTCGGCGAGCCGTCGGGAATGGATCGTCCGGGGCTGCTCGATTTTCGCAGTTGGGCGGGCAGTCTTGCGCTGGCCAAGCGCTTTGAAACCGTCGATGTGGTTATCGCCTACGCGCAGCGGGATCAGGGCAACTACTACACCGGCAAAGACGGCCCGATTCCCGATGTAGAGCTGCAATACCGCGAGCTGCCGTTCTATACCGAGGTGACGGCGCTGCGCGAGGGAATTTCGCGTTTTCGCGGCGAGGAGCGCGTGGTCAACAGCAACAACAAGAGCAAAAGCCTGTTGCTGAAAAGCGATATCTACCTGCCGGACGACCAGCTTTGGACATTGAGTTACCAGCGCTACGACAGTGAGTACGGCGAGTTGATGCCCTCGCAGCTCATCTGGCTGGAGAAAATACGCCAGACCGAGAGCAGCACGGTGACAGCCGATACCTACACCAGTCGCTACCAGTGGAATCCGGGTAATCGTGACTGGCTGAATCTGCGGGCCAATCTCTGGCATACCCACACCCGGTCGCTGAACCGCAGTTACTCCGAAGATATCTACGAATCGTTCAACTCTCCCGAGCCGAAGGCGGAGACCTACGACCGATATGGGCTGGATCTCAGCAATGAAATGACGTGGCAGGGCTGGGGTGAGCACCTGTTGTCCTACGGGCTCAGTGGGAGGATATTGATACTCCAATTCCTGCCGAGGATCTGGAGAACCCGCTTGCCAATGCGGCGTTTGGTCGTATCGGCGAGCGCGACGAGCTGGCGGCATTTCTCAACTGGCAGTGGCAACCCTGGGAAGAGCTGACCCTGAACAGCGGTATTCGTTATCTGCGGGTGGAAACCGAAGACCACAAGCCCATTGTTCCTCAGGGTGAGATGCAGTGCGTTTACGATGCCACCGGCGAGTGCGTTGATGAAGTGTATGTGGAGAGCATTTACTGCGTGGATCGCGATGGCGACGGCGAGTGCGATCCGATTAGCTATCGCACCCGCAACAGTGGTTCTGCGCCGGTTTTCAGCGTGAGCTGGGAGCCCTGGCTGAACGGCGTGCAGTTTTATCTGCGCCACGCGGAAGCGCTGCGGATGCCCAGCCTATTTGAAGCTACCCAGGGTTGGTCGGTAAAGCCGGCACTGGATGTGGCGCTGCGTCCCGAACACGCGACGAACCGCGAAGCGGGGGTGAATGTACTGCGCCGCGACATGCTGTTTGAGGCCGACCGCCTTGCCCTGAAACTCGCGCGCTTCCGCAACCTGACCGAGGACTATCTGACGCGCACGTCTCCCAATGTGTGGGAGGAGGGCAATGAAATGTTCGTGATGCGCAATATCGACAGCGTCGAATTGCACGGCACCGAGCTGAGTGTGGAATACGATCAGGGCCGCTTTTACGGCAGCGTTGCCGGGACCAAATACGACCATATCGAAGTCTGCCACTACGGCAGTTATCGGCGTGAACGCTGTAATGATTACGGCGTTGCCAACTCCTACTTCAACAACATGATTCCCCCCGAGTGGCACGCGACGGTAACGCTGGGCGCAAGGCTGTTCAAAAAACGGCTGGATACCGGCCTGCGTCTGACCTATATGGGGCAGCGCACACCCACCCCCCCTTTTAACGATGACACGGCACGGGGTTTCAACAGCCCGGTGCCGTGGCACGCCTACCGACTGGTCGACCTCTATGCGAGCTGGCAACACAGCGAGCAGTTGAGTGTGGATTTCAATATCGACAATGCCACCGATCAGTACTACCTCGATGCCCTGAGTCTGGGCATGGTCCCGGCGCCAGGCCGCACTGCGCGGCTCAGCCTGACCTGGAGTTTTTAACTTTCGCTCATTAATGGAGAAATCATCCATGCGACCTCTTACAAAATTGCGCGTACTCATGTGCGCCTCGCTGCTGCTCGCCGCCTGTGGTGGCGGTGGTGGTGGCGGAAGCAGCAGCCCCAAACCTACCGCTGATGCGGGCGATGATCTCACGGTACAAATGGGCGACACGGTTGCCCTCGACGGGTCCGCCAGCAGCTCCCCGCGCGACGGTGCAGCGCTCAGCTATCAATGGACGCTGGTCGCCCAGCCGGAATCGAGTGAGGCCGAACTGGTCGATGCCGATACCGCATATCCGAGTTTTGTCGCGGATTTTCCCGGTGAGTATGAAGTCGACCTGCTGGTTAATGACGGCACCCGGGACAGTAATCACGATCGCCTGATGGTCACGGCGACGAACCCGGACCCGGTGGCCGTGGCTCAGACCGAATACAGTGAGCTGGTCGGCACGACTGTGGCCCTGGACGGCAGTAACAGCTTGCCACCTACCGGTGGCGATGCGGCATTGCTGGAGTACGAATGGACGCTGGTCAGTCAGCCCGCTACCAGCACGGCTGAACTGACGACTCCCTATTCGGCAGTCAGTGGTCTGTATACCGACACCGTGGGCAGTTATCTGGTGACGCTGCTTGTGCGCTATGACGGCAACGTCAGCAACACGCTGGAAATCGAGGTGATGGCGAACCTGTCTAACACCAAGCCCACCGCCGATGCGGGTGGCCCGTATACCATCGAGCGCGGCCAGACGCTGACGCTGGATGGCACTGGCAGCAGCGATGCCGATGGTGATGATCTCAGCTACCGCTGGTATATGTACATGCCGGGCAATAGCAACGGCTATATCGCGGTTGGCAATTCCTTGAAAAACGGTTCTGCGCTGCGCGTTGAGTCGGCGCTGGATGGTGCAGATACTGCGACCCCGACGATTACTCCGGATGTCGCGGGTGACTGGCAGGTGCATCTGGTGGTCTACGACGGCACGGCGCCGAGCGGCATCAGTACCGCCAAAATCACCGTGAACGTGCCCGAGGACGCAGAGAACACGCCGCCGGTGGCCAGCGAGAATATCACTCAGCGAACCGACGCCTACTCGCCAGTGTATTCGCAGGAGCTGGAACTGGGTGGCGCGGGCTATGTGTCCGGTAATTCCTGGGATCTCGACGGCGATGATCTGACCCAGCGCTACCGTTGGGTCAGCACACCGGAGGGGTTTGAGGAGCCCGACCTCAATGCCATGTCCTGGCCGTATTTTTCTGCCACTCACGAGGGCGAATATCTGCTTGAAATCATTGCTAACGATGGGCAGGCGGACAGTGCGCCGCTGGAGCGAAAATACATTGTTCGCACCGGGGCCAATCGTGCGCCGCGTCCCGCAGTGGCTCCTGACTCAATCACTCTGTCAGTTGGCGAGGTGGCCTGGTTTGATGGGCGTGGCAGTTCGGATCAGGACGGTGATAGCCTGACTTACCACTGGCTGCTGTTCGATAAGCCGGACGGCAGCGCCGCTGAATTGCAGTATGAAAATGTGGTGACCGAAGAAGGCGTTACCCTGAAAAATGCCCGAGCTGGGGTGCTCACCGACAAGCCCGGCATATACATCGCCTGGTTGTGGGTCACCGACAGCCACGGTGTTACTACGCCGCAGCAGACGATTTCTTACGGCAAAGTGATGGCGAAGGGCTCAAATAGTGCGCCGACCGTGGAACGCATCAGCAATGACAATGCGCACCACCGCATCCGTCATCGCAACACGCATTTTGATACCGAAGATCAGCCTTATATCGCGAACGGTGAGCCGCTGACCTTTCACAGTGTGAATGTTGTTGACCCCGACCTGGACACGCTCTACTACCTGTGGACGCTCTCGCAACCGGAAGGCAGCGACCTGACGGATGCCGCCGATACGGCAGACTTCTACAGCGGCATTGCGCAGGTGCCAGGACGTTATACGGCATCGTTCCTCGTCAGTGACGGCATTGATACTTCGGCGGAAGAATCGATCAGCTTTGATGTGGTGGCCCGCGAGGACTACCCCAGCCTGTTGCTGGAAGACTTCTATTCTGCCAGTGACAAGAATTCCTGGGATCGACACGTATCGCAAAACTCGCCGGGAGTGACGTTCCCTGTCCAGAAGGCCTTCCCTTATTGGTTGCACGACTCGGGTTCTTTCCCCATCAGTCATTGGAGGCTGGAGCTTGGCGACAACATTATCAAGAGCTACCGGCTCACCGCCTACGGTGGCGATTACACCATTACCAATCTGGTCGTCGAGCCTTCTGAGAACGCCGATTTCCCTGAAATTACCGGGAAGATTGTCGGCCTGACGAATGGGCAGGTGATTGAGGAAGGTGAAACCGTGGAGTTCAGCCTGATCATGAACCTGAGCGGCAATATCGACAACAGCGGCAATGGTACCGACAACGTTGTGGAAGGGCTGTCATACCAGTTTGATGTTGCGGAAAAGCCCGGCTGGAGCTTTGAGTATCGCCCCCACGTGTATTAATCCACGTTTGATCGCGGCGAGGTGTTGGCCTCGCCGCGTTTTCTTTCCTCAGAATCTGTTTCCAAGTTATGGACAAAAAAACACGACATGCCGTGCTGTTGGCGGCGCTGTTTGCGCTGACGCCTGACAGCCGTGCCGCGACAGCCATCGAGCTGGCCCAGCAGCATAATGAGCAGGCGATAGCGTTGCATCGGCAAGGCGACTTCGCCGGAGCCATCAGGCATTACCGCGAGGCGCTGCCAGCGATAGTCGAGTATTTTGGTGAGGGCAGTGTCGAGCGGGCCAGGGTGTTGAGCAGTCTGGCCGATGCGCAGTTGGCCGCTGCCCAATATCGTGATGCGGAGCAGAGCTATATGCGCCTGCTGGAAATTGTTGATGCCTCACAGGCGCCACTGATGCAGGCGGACGCACTGAATGGCCGGGCCTCTGCGCTGTACATGCGGCGCCGCTACCGCCAGGCAGAGCCGCTGTTTCTGAAGGCGCTGTCAATCATCGAGTCGCAACAGCCTCTCGATTCGGCGCGTGCTTTGTTGGTACTCGACAATCTGACAGCGGTTTATCAAAGCCTGCACAACGCTGCGAAAACAGAGCTCTATTCACGCCGGGCTTTGCGATTGCGTCAGGGCAGCGAATAGCGAAATCACTTGGCGTGTGTGGATACCAATGGCCTGGGTGCCGTTTTTTTACTGCTTTCCAGTGCCAGTGAGAAATAGCGCAGGAATCGGACGCCAGCTATGGGGCGCTGAGATACACCTCGGCATTGATGATGAAATGAACGCACTGGACAGTTTTCTGCTCAGCCTGAGTTCACGCACGCCCAGTCGGCGATCGGTCTCAACAAGCGGCCACTGAAAACTCGTTATTTTTCTGGAGAAAATTGCGCTGTTGAGCAGTTTTTTTGCGCTATAGTGAGTGCGGTAATGACGATGTTGCGTGTTGGCGAGAAGGCAGGGGGTGTTCGTGAAAGCGATTGTGGGCGGTGGGCCGAAGAAAGTCCTCTATACCCTGAGAACGGCCAGTCGAATCGGCCTGCTGAATTCCGCCAAGGCGCTCAATTCCCGAAACGCCTGCAAAGCCTGCGGCCTGGGCATGGGCGGCCAGCACGGTGGTATGACCAACGAGCTGGATGAATTCCCCTCCGTCTGCAATAAAAGCATTCAGGCGCAGTCGACAGATATTCAGGCGCCGATTCCCGATGAAGTCTTTGCCCACACGCTGGATGATTTTCGCGCACTGTCAGCGCGGGAACTGGAAACGCTGGGGCGTCTCGGTAAGCCGGTATATAAACCGGCTGGTGAAGATCGCTATCGCGTCGTGGAGTGGGAATGGGCGTTGAAGCGCGCCGCAGAGGGCTTGAAGGCCGTCTCGCCGAATCGCAGCTTTTTCTACAGCTCCGGTCGCTCCTCCAACGAAGCGGGTTTTCTGCTGCAATTGATGGCGCGCCTGTACGGCACCAATAACATCAGCAACTGTTCCTACTACTGTCACCAGGCTACCGGCGAGGCGCTCGGCAATACCATTGGCACTGGCACGGCGACGGTCGAGTTGGACGATGTGGCGCACTGTGATCTGTTTTTTCTGATCGGCGCCAATCCGGCGTCGAATCATCCCCGTTTGCTCCATAAGCTGATTGCCTTGCGTCGCCGGGGCGGGGCGGTGGTGGTCATTAATCCCCTGCGCGAAGCCGGGCTGGTGCAGTTTGCGGCGCCGAAGATGCTCAGCTCGATGATGAAGGGAGGGGACGAGGTCGCCAGTATCTACCTGCAACCCAAAACCGGCAGCGACATTGCGCTGTTTACGGCGATTGCCAAAGCGATTCTCGAGCGGGGTGGCGAGGCGACGGCGTTTATCCGGGCGCACTGCGAAGGCTTTGACCTGTTGCAGGAGCATGTGCTTGCGCAATCCTGGGAGTCCTTGCTGGACGCCTGTGGTGTGCCCAAGTCGCAGATTGATCAAGTTGCCGAGTTATACATCGGCTCGGAAAACGCGATTTTTGCCTGGGGAATGGGGATGACCCATCACCGTCACGGCGTCGACAATATCGAATGGATCAGCAATCTTGCGTTGCTGCGCGGCATGATCGGCAAGGTAAATGCCGGTTTGCTGCCACTGCGCGGGCACAGCAATGTGCAGGGCATTGGCACCATCGGTGTGAAACCGGTGTTGTCGGAAGAGGTGTTTGCGCGCATTGAAGCCAGCTATGGCGTTACGCTGCCCACGGAAAAAGGTATGCACACGCTGGAGTCGCTGGAGAGGGCGCACGACGGCGGTATCGATGCTGCGCTGATAATGGGCGGCAACCTCTACGAGGCCACGCCAGACAGTCGGTGGGCCGCTGAAGCACTGGACCGTATCGGCCTGAAGATCTTCCTGACCACGACGCTGAATCGCGGCCATGTCACCGGCGTGGACCGCGGTGAGTCGCTGATTCTGCCAGTCTGTGCCCGCGATGAGGAGCCCGAGCCGACCACACAGGAGTCGATGTTTAACTACGTGCGATACAGCGAGGGCGGCATTCAGCGCATTGCTTCGGTGCGATCGGAAGTGGCGATTCTGGCGGATATCGCGGCGCAACTGCTGCCGGATTGCGGTCTCAATTTTGCGGAGTTCAAGCGTCATCAGAAAGTCCGGCAGGCGATTGCCGAACTGGTGCCGGGGATGGAGGAGCTGGCCGATATCGACGTGGCCCGGCAGGAGTTCATGGTGCGCGGGCGCATCAAGCATACGCCGGATTTCAATACGCATGACGGTAGGGCGCGCTTTGTGGTGCCTGCGGGCGTGAAGGACGACAAATCGTCTCGCCCCTTCACCCTGATGACGCTGCGCAGCGAAGGCCAGTTCAACTCGATTATTTATGAAGAGGCCGACAGCTACCGGGATGTGCAACATCGTTGGACCGTGCTGCTTAACCAGCAGGACGCACTGGAGCTGGGTGTGGCAGAAGGCGATGTCGTGGATATTGTGTCGGACTTTGGCCAGATGTCGGCGGTAGAGGTGAAACTGTTTAATTTGCCGCGTAGCTGTATTGCCGCGTATTACCCCGAAGCCAATGTGCTCAGTTCGCGGCTGACCGATCCGCGTTCGCACACCCCGCAGTTCAAGTCGATAGCCGTTTCCCTTGTGCGCAGCTCCCGTCATCCCGGTCTTGGTGTTTAAGCATAAACGCGTACAATTCCGGCGGACAGTCGAGGGAGGAATGGGATATATACCTCCGCCGTTTTCTTGCTCAGCCGGGACATAGCCAGTGAAAGACCTTATCAAGTCGATGGTCGAGAACCCTGATACCCTTCAGGGCAAGGTATTTGCGCTGACCATTCAGTTTCTGATTGTGGTGTCGCTGTTTACCTTTTCCGTCGATACCCTGCCCGACCTCGATAGCGAGACCAAGCAGCTACTGCGCAACATCGAAATTATTACGGTGGGGATCTTTACGGCGGAATACCTGTTGCGGCTCTATGTCGCCGAGGTGAAGCGCTGGTTTATGTTCAGTTTCTTCGGGATTGTCGATCTGCTGGCGATTGTACCGTTCTATCTTTCCACCGGGCTCGACCTGCGCTCTATACGGATCGTGCGCCTGCTGCGCTTGATTCGAATATTCAAACTGTTTCGCTACAGTCGCGCGATAAAGCGGTTTCATCGCGCGGTCGTGATTGCCAAGGAAGAATTGATTCTGTTTGGTTTCGTGGCCTTGATTGTGTTGTACCTGTCGGCCGTGGGCATTTACTACTTCGAGAATGCCGCTCAGCCCGACAACTTCAAATCGGTTCTCCACAGCCTGTGGTGGGCGGTCACCACTCTGACAACCGTGGGCTATGGCGATATGTATCCGATTACCGCTGGCGGCAAGTTTTTTACGTTTCTGGTGTTGATGCTGGGTCTTGGCGTGGTGGCGGTGCCGACGGGGCTGCTGGCCTCGGCATTGTCCCAGGCGCGGGACGAAGAGGGTCAGTAATATTACTCTGCTACCGGCCACTCGCTGATAAACTGCATAAAGCAACGCACTCTGGCGGAGTCGCGCAGATCACTGTGTGTCAGCAGCCACAGTTCCGAGGTGACCAGTGGTGTATCTGAAATCGGCAGTAGCTCGGGGTAGCGTCTGGCGATGGGTGCGGTCATCAAGCCGAGCACAACGCCCTGCCGAACCATGGCCACTAGCTGGCTGTTGCTGTTGGTACGCAGGGTGATGTGAGCATCCTCGACCATATTGCGAAAGTAGCGATCCCCGAAGTTTTTGCCGAAGGCTGCCTGCCAGATCACCCACGATGCCTTCTTCATATCGCCGCCGATACTGTCCAGGTACTCTCGGGTGCCGTAGGCATACATGGGAATATCCGTCAGCTTCCGCCCGACCAGCAGCTCCGGCGGGTGGTCGGTAATTCGGATCAGAATATCCGCCTGAGACTGGTTCAGGTTGTGTTGTTCTGAGGTGGCGAATACGGTGAGTTCGATGTCGGGATAGCGCCGCATGAATTCGGCCAGAGGCGCCGACAGATCGATCAGTGTGGTCTCGGGAATGGACAGGGTCAGTGGCCCGGCCAGCACATCGGATTGACCGCGAATTTTTCGCTCAAAGTGCAGGCAGCTTTCTTCCACGGCCTCCGCGTCACTCATCAGGCGCTCGCCGGCAGTGGTCAGGCGGTAACCGCTCTGACGACGATCAAAGAGTTTGACCTTGCGCTGGGTTTCCAGTCGATCGATACGACGGGCAACGGTCACATGCGTCACGCCCAGTGTGCGGGCGGCGCTGCTGAGCGAGCCGCTGCGTGCGAGCACCGTAAAGTAGCGAATATCGTCCCAATCCATCTGTACATTTTCTCACAATAACTGTTACTTCATTGAACTAACTATAACAGCATGCCTCTCGTAAACTGTAGCCCTTCAGCCAGTTTGGGAAGGTGGTTTATGCAAAGCGTGTCAGGTGCACAGGCCTTGGCGCTGCGCTATGCGCAGATTGTTGATGATCGAAGCTTTGAGGCCATGCGCGACATTCTTGTCGACGGCTTCACGCAGCGCGGTCCGGAGTGGCTTTGCGAGAGTGCAGATGCCTTTGTCGGCATGCTGAATATGCTTGCCGATAATTACCGCGCGACGTTTCACCTGGTTGCCAATCAGCTCGGCGAATGGAAGGGCGATTGCTACGAGGGGGAAACCTACTGCGTCGCCTCCCACATCTACGAAAAGGCCGGTCAGGGACGAAAGCTGGATATGGGGATTCGCTACCAGGAACAGGTGGTGTATGCCGATGGCGCCTACCGCTATGCCCGCCGCGACGTGACGGTCGTGTGGACCAGCGACCACTCCCTGAATGGCTGAAGCCAGTTTAAACGCACAATAATGAGAGCGCAGTTATGAAAGTACTTGTTGTCGGTGGCTCCGGCTTGATTGGCGGTGACGCCGCCCTCTACCTGAAATCACACGGTCATGACGTGACCATTATGGCGCGGAGTGCGCCAACAGCGCCCGTCTTGGCGGCCCTGCCTTTTGTGCGGGGAGACTATGTCAACGACGATATGAGCGACGGTCGCTTGAACCGCTTTGACGCGGTGGTGTTTGCGGCCGCAGCCGATATTCGCCAGGTGCCGATGGATGGCAGTGTTACGCCGGAAGACTTCTACCGGAAGGTGAATGATGAAGCGGTGCCGCGCTTTTTCGCGGCGGCTCGCGAGGCCGGTGTGCGCCGCGCTGTTTACATTGGCACCTTCTATCCGCAGGTGGCGTCACACCGTATCGGCGAATGTCCCTACGTAACCTCACGCAGTAACACCGATGAGGCAGTGCGCGCAATGAGCAGCGACAGCTTCACGGTATGCAGTCTCAATTTGCCCTTTGTGATGGGGCATATTCCGGGGCTGGATATCCCTCATATTGGCGCGCTTGTGGCCTATGCCAGCGGTGCCTTGAGTGAGCTGCCGGTGTTTGCGCCCAAGGGCGGCACCAACCATATCACGTCTCACGCAGTGGCTCAGGCGACGCTGGCGGCACTGGATCATGGCGAGTCGGGTCGGGCTTACTTGCTGGGTGATGAAAATTATAGCTGGAAAGAGTATCTCGAACTCTGGTTCGAGGCGGCAGGAAACCCACAAACGCTGGAGGTCCGAGAGGACGATCATCCCCTTCTGCCGAATGTGATTATGTTTGCCGGTCCTGGTGCCACCGTCAGCTATGAGCCGGAAGCGGTTGAGGAACTGGCCTACGACCGTCATCAGATCAACGCGACGATTAATACACTGGTGAAAGCCTATAGCGAGGCGTAATCGCTGTTTAACAACAGGCCGTCAGCCACGGGTGACTGACGGCTGCTCATCAATAGAGACTTATAATAAAAGGTAATTCCTGATGAAAAACCACACGTCACTGTTTGTAGCGACGGCGATGACCGCTGCCGTTAGTGCCCTGAGCAGCGGTTCGTTGCATGCCCAGGAAGCGACGCCTCCTGCGGCCTCATCCACCATTGAAGAAGTGCTGGTCACCGCGCGGCGTCGCTCGGAAAGCATGCAGGAAATTCCCGTATCAATGACGGCCTTTACCTCGTCGGACATTGCCGAAGTGGGGATTACCGATATTTCCCATGTGAGTGAGTTGACGCCGAATCTGGTCATTCTGCCTAACTCGGGTGGCAATGATGGCGCGTTGATTTGTATGCGGGGCCTGTGCCGCACCGACTTCACGATTACCGAAGACCCGATGGTCGGGGTTTATCTCGACGGCATCTATGTGGGCAAGTCGATCGGCTCCCTGTTCGATGTTGCCGAGCTCGAGCGAGTGGAAGTCTTGCGCGGACCGCAGGGCACACTCTACGGCAAGAATACGCTGGGCGGCGCGGTGATTCTTCACACTCGCAAGCCGTCTGGAGAGGTGGGCGGCAAGGCGACGGTGACGGCGGGTAATTATGGTCGCCGCGATGCGAAAGGCTATATCGAGTTTCCGGTGAATGACGAGCTGACGGCCAGTGTGTCGGTGCTCAGTAAAAATCGCGACCCGTTTGTGAAGAACACCCAGGGCGATGATCGCTGGGATGAGAACAACCGGGCGATCCACACCGCGCTTAACTGGCGGCCCACAGAAAACCTGATCATCGACTACGCCTTTGATCGTCAGCGCAAACGCGAACAGCCGATGGCATCGCAAATGACCTCGGCCAGCGGCTGGCTAGCGGCAATGTACGGGCAGGATGTGCGCCCTGATCGCGAAGACACTGTGAGTACTTTCGGGGCGTCGCACAGCAATATTGATATGACCGCACATGGTGCAACGGTGGAGTACAGTCTTGCGGACCGGGGAGGCTTTGAAGATTTGGTGATCAAATCTATTTCCGGCTATCGCAGTGTGAAGAACGAATTGCTGAATAACGCCACCGGGGCCAGCAGCCCGTTTATCTACAATGAGGACATCTTTGATTACGATGCCTTCACTCAGGAGATTCAGCTCACTGGTGCGGCGTTTAGCGGCTTTATTGATTTTGTGGTCGGCGCGTTTTATTTCAACGAAACCGGCGACTACAGCAACGAGCAGGAAATTGATGCCTTTGCCTCGCACGTCCTGCTGACCACCGAGATCGATAACACCAGTCAGGCACTGTTCACGGAAGTGACCGCTCACTTAACGGCGAGAATGGATTTGACATTGGGTGTTCGTTACACGGACGAGGATCGCGAGCAGCAGCACACACTCACCGATCTCACCAGCGGTTTTGTGGTGATGGATACCTACAATCAGACCTACCTCGGCGCGCCGGAGCAGATCCCCACGCAGATTGATGAGAGCAATGTGTCGCCGCGGGTCTCGCTGAATTATCAGTGGACGGATGATCTGATGACTTACGCGACCTACGCCCGTGGCTTTAAAAGTGGTGGCTTTAACGCGCGAAGCAATACGCCGCTGCAGTGGGGGCCGTACGATGATATGCAAGTGGACAGTTACGAGCTGGGGATGAAATCCACCTGGCTGGACAAACGCGTTCGCCTGAACATGACGGCTTTCCACCAGCAGTTGAGTGATATGCAGGCACAGGTCAATGCGGTTGATCCCGGCAATACCCAGGGCGGCTTTTCCATTGTGATCCAGAATGCGGCAGAAGCCACGGTAAACGGCGTGGAAGCCGAGCTGATCGTGCGGCTGATTGAAGGTTTGGATATCAGTGCGGGCTACGGCTACATCGATGCCGAGTACGACGAATTCAATTCGTTCGATATCAATACCGGTGCCATCAGTGATATCGCTGATGACCGCGCCTTCGAGTTTACGCCGAAGAACAGCTACAACCTGTCGCTGAACTACACCTTCCCCCGCTTTACCGACGCGGGTACCCTGCGGGCGAGGGTGGACTGGTCCGGCAGCAGCAAGGTCTACGTGACGCCCAAGATCAGTGGCAACGACGATATCACCCAAGACAGCTACTCACTTGTGAATGCGCGTATCAGCTTCGATGATGTCGCCGTCGGCGACGGGGTGCTGAGCTTCTCGCTGTGGGGCAAGAATCTGGCCGACGAGGAATACAAAATCGGTGGCTTCGAAGTTGATGCCGGGGGCGGCAATCGCGTCGGCACTAATCAGTGGGGTGAGCCGAGAACCTTCGGTTTTGATGTGAGCTACCGGTTCGGCTCCATGCTCTAAGATGATCCCTGTGTTCTGCAGGTTTGGCAGCCCAGGCGCTGAACCTGCAGCTTTTTCCTCGATATTCCCCCCGCCAGTCTGCGCCGTAGAATTTTTCTTCTCTACATCGACCAAGTCCGTTACCCGTTCGCGAAGTTTTGCGCAGGACAGCGCCAAGGCGGCGGGGTATGCTGCTCTCCTATTCCAATAATATTGATACTGCTCGGTATCGGGTGGAGAAAGCCCGCGAGCGGTGCCTCAGGAGGGAACGTGGAAGCCAGTCAATTTGCGCTGATCAGCGCCGGAGTGTTTATGCTGGTGGGGATGCTCACCGGCTGGTGGAAATATGCGCATATTGCACGCTCCGCCGATGCCACCGCGCCTGCCTATGTGGATATTTGCCATCGCACAGCCTTGATGTATGCCTTTGCCTGCATAGTGCTTCAACAGCTCGCGATGCACAGCCGTTGGAGTCATACCGTCAACCTCCTTGCCGTTGCCATTCCCATCTTGTTCTTCGCCTCGGCAGTGGCGACTTACGCTATTCACGGCTGGCTCAACGACACTGACAACCAGCTTCGGCAGCCCCACCGTTTGGGTACAAAGACCGTCCCGGCGGCTGCGGTACGCGCTTACATGTTGTTGTTGGCGCTTGGAGAAATCGGTGGGCTGCTGGTGCTGATAGCCGGAGTGGTTATGTAGTTTTCAGTCTTGTGGATATCATCAGTGCAGGGAGTGGGTAAAATAATATTGGAAATATTTTATTAATTCTAGGGTTAGCTTGAACCCTGGCTAATATGTGCTATACCAAGTATCTGAATAGGTATTGACCAAAATTTTTTCAAGTTATAGCATGGAATCCACATATGGATGGTTGCTAATGTAGTAAGAAGCGAGAGTCTTGGTGAGCAGGGAATAGAAAAAAGATAACGAAATATTCCCCTATGTCCGTCTTTTTATTCTCCTTCTGATTTTGAATTATCAAGAATAAAAATAACTGAGGTTGGCATTCCTAGTTCTTTTCCTCCTCGGTAAAAATCCTGTTGGAGTAGGGTAATGAAAATGATCACAAGGACGTGGTGGCTGTGCTTCGGTATGGCTTTTGCAGGTAGTGTGCTGGCTAGCGTCCCGTCCCCTGCTAATCCTGTATTTGCTTCCGCAACTGATGTAATTCCAAGCAATCTCCGTAGTCAGACGGATCGTGTTGGGTCGCTTAATGGTGAGTTTCGTGTTTCAGAGAGTGGTGCGGCTACATACCGTATCAATATATATGCGCCTCGAGGTACAGCGGGCGTCACCCCTCAAGTTAGTCTGAATTACTCCAGTTTGTCAGGTAATGGTATTGCAGGAAAAGGCTGGTCCTTAGGCGGTTTGGGAGGAATAAGCCGCTGTCGGCAAACTGAGCATCAGGATAAAAATCCGCTTCCGATTACATTCAGCGATACCGACAGGTTTTGTCTTGACGGTCAGCGGCTCCTCGTCGTGAGTGGCGCCTATGGTTCGCCTGGATCGGTCTATAAAACAGAGATTGACAGCTTTGTCACTGTGACTGGCGTGGGTGGTACACCTGGTCACCCGGATTACTGGGAGGTTGAGCGGAAAGATGGCTCGGTATCCCGCTATGGGAATGTCGGAAGTAATAGCTCAGAGAGCAAGGTTCTTAATCTAGATGGAACGGTATCCTCTATGGTTATGGTCTGGGCGCTGGATAGTTTTCAGGACAGTGTTGGCAATGAGATAAGTTATATTTATAGCAATGATGCCGAAGGGCATAGGGTTGCGAATATTAACTATGCGTATGGGGCGTATTCTACAGCGGGGGCAAGTATCCATTTCGAATATGAAGATCGTGTAATCGACCCTTCGGAAAGTTATGTTGCAGGGTACAAAACAAGAAATACTAAGCGCCTTAAAAGAATTTTATCAAAGAATGGGTCGTCAGTCGTTAAAATATACAAGCTTCGATACCTGGATAGTGATAATGGATCACCAGATATTACGGGGCTGTCGAAGCTAGTTGGCGTTAAAGAGTGTTTCTCGGAGAATAGCTGCTTGCCGGAAACGAAGTTTGAATGGTCTTTGCCGCAGCAAGGCTTCTCAAGCTCGCCTAGTGGCAGTTTCGACATGATTACTCGCAGCAGAAGAGGATTGATGAACTACCAGCCGGCCGATATTAACGGCGACGGCTATATGGACTTGGTTTGGTTGGAATGGGATATAAATGGGGATGATTACGATCATGCAATACAATATGCGTTGTCAGATGGAGAGAAGCTCGTAAAGGCGTTATTCACAAATAATTCTTCTGAAAAGAAGTATCAGGAGGATGCTGACGATGAAACAGTTGTTCTAAAAGTCGTAGATTATAATGCAGATGGGCGGCAGGATGTGGCCGTTTTTAATAGCAGGGCAGGGCAATGGAGTATACTGCTGTCGACTCCTTATCCTGATGGGGAGTGGAGGCTGAGTAGCACGCCTGTGCCTACAGGAATAACTGAAAGTGATGTTAACTTCCAAGATTTGAACTCTGATGGTTTGCTGGACTTGTTGGTCCTTGCTGACGATCTGAAAATGAGGTTAATGGAAGTTAACCCTTCTGAGTCAGCGTCGTCCTCTAGTTATTATCATTGGGGGGGGGAGCAATCCTATACAGTGCCATTGAATGAGAATTCTTTCTTCTATGGGCCAGGTGGTGGAGGTGGGTTTGTCCCATGGCCTAATTTGGTTGATTCTTCTCTTGAGCTTGACGGTGATGGGCGTTCAGACTTCCTGTTGCATTCTTCTTCCACAATGTTTATCGGTCCATATGGTTCTGTGCCTGGGCCGCCAGAACTCGATATGCTCGTATTTTCGGGGGGGGCGATAGAACGTTACGAGTTTTTTGGGGTCGTGGGAGGACTTTCGCCTGGGGTTGATCCCAGCTTGGAACACTCGGCAGAGGTTCGGTCTGGTGATTTCAATAAAGATGGTTTAAGTGATCTCTTTCTTAGGTATTACCGTGGTGAAGATGAGGGTGGTTTCGAGTGGTCTTACTATTTAAATAACGGTGGTGGATTTTCTGGTTCGGAAGGGAAATTATTCGGTAGTATGAATCCAAAAGTGCCTCCAATTTTTGTGGATTATAATAGTGATGGATACTTGGATGTTCTCTGGCACGACACAGATAATAATGTAATAAAAGCATCCTTGTGGAGCAAGGAAGAGAATGGCTTTTCAGGATCGCTGATAGATGTGGTGGATACCTCAGGTGATACAGATCACGCCCATATTTTTCAAGATGTAAATGCCGATGGGGTTGTTGATTATGTCAGGATTGAAGAGGATAGAGTTTACACTTATTTGGGCTTGGGGGAGGAGTCCCCTAATGTAATTACTAGGATAACATCGGGTTTTGGGTCGATAACTGAGATAACGTATGAGCCCTTTGGTGATAGTGATAATTACGAGAGGCTGGCGGTTGGTAGTAGTGGGGAGACCATCCACTTTTGTTTTCCAATTGGTAGTACAAATTGTAGTGAGCATACGTATATTAAGGTTGATAAGGAATCGTTTTATTCAGATTTGAACGGGAGCTGGAAGCTACCGCCTGGATCTAAAACTTTAGGAAAAAATAGCCCCACTTTGGAAATAAATGCGTCTACTCCTATTGTTGTTTCAGTGGCGAGTAGTGTTCCTGTTGCGGATAATCCTTTCGCTAAGAGTTCCGTAAGTTACTACTATGGTGAGGCAAAGATTCAAGCTTCGGGTAGAGGAAGTCTTGGGTTTCAGCGTCTCAAAACAGTAGATGAGCAAACCGGTATTAGCACTGTCACGACATACCGCCAAGACTGGCCTTTTGTTGGTTATCCACTCAGCACAAATGTGTACAGTGAGCAAGGTAATTTGCTTAAGGAGTCTCGCAATACTTGGGATGTTAAGAATATTTCTGACTGGGCGGCTGCTGCTGATACTGCTTCGGAATACGGCACGAAAAATTTGGGTAGCTTGCAACCCTATATTTCCAAATCTATCGAAAAGGTCTATAGGCTAAATGCTAACGGCGATGAGCAAGGGAGCATATTGAAGGTAGTAACTACAGATACTACTAACGATGCTTACGGAAACCCCACTCAGATAACGATTACTACGAATGGTGGTGGAAAAAAATACCGAACGATAACTACGAATACATACTCGCCTGCAGGCCTGCCCTCCGAATATGCGAAGAAATTTGGCCGTTTGTCAAAAACTGTCGTCAAAACACGTCGGGACGATGACGGAGATGGTCGCTATGAAGCGACAGAGCAGCGCACTTCATCTTTTAGTTATCATACATCAGGTGAAAAGTATGGGATGCTGCGTAGTGAAACTGTCGAGCCCACCAAGTCAGTTGAAAAAACGACCACTCACGTATATGACTCATTTGGCAATCGCGTGCGTTCATGGGTGTCGGCTAAGCACCCTCAAACGGGTGTTTTAGCGGAGCGTTGTAACAGTCCGGCTGTTCAAACTGTCGATCCGGATGACTACTATGATGCCAGAGGGCGCTACGCCAATCTCGAAGTAGATTGTTTGGGGCGTACTCTAAGCAGGATCAATGGGCGTAATAAATATGGCTCGCCAACAGAGGTTGAGAGCTATTTGACTGATGCGCAAGATGCTTTTGTAACCAAAAGGTATCGATATACAGGTGGTGGGTACCGTTATTTCGAGGCTGATAGTAGCGGTGCGTTTAGTGGATCAACGATGAAATCCTGTGGATCCTCGGGCTGTCCCGCAGCCATTGGGGCAAGTAGTTACACAAGTCATTGGGGCCCCGGAAACAGCGCGACGCCGGCCCGAGTCGAACTTGCCCGCGAATACG
>NZ_CFHTQA010000039.1:0-32855 GCF_984394615.1 Spongiibacter sp.
CATTGGCATCGACATCTCGAACCAATCGCTGGCAGCAACGCGCGCAGCACTGGCCGGTGCTTGGTTTCGGCGGAGCCGATGGAGCCTGCAACGGAGCCCCAGACAGAGACTGAGCCGGATATTCCGGCGCCCAGTGACAAAGCCGCTCCGGCCCAACCACCAGAACCCGACGATCACCCGGATTAATCGTCAGGTGTTCAGGGGCAAGTCCGTGAAGCCGAGTTCGCGCTCCAACTGTCCAGCCAGACAGAACAGGCGCTCTTCCTGGCACATACCCGCAATAAACTGCATGCCGAAGGGCATGCCATCTGCTGTTTTGCACAGTGGCACCGACATGCAGGGCAAGCCTGCGATATTACCCAGCAGTGTGTAGGCCATTTTGCCCAGTACCGGCAGGGCCATCTGCGCCACCAGCGGCGTGCGCATCAGCAAACGTCCAATATTGAGCCGGTGGCTGGCAAGCATTTGCAGCTCCTCCCAGCGGCTGGGCGGTAAACTCCCGTGGGGAACGGCCGCGGTGGGTGTTGTCGGACACAGCACCATGTCGTGCTCACGGAACATGTCGCCAGCAGCGCGCTGTATCTGATGCCAGCCATACCTCGCGGCAACCAGATCGGCGGCACTGAATGAACGCCCGAGCATGGCGAGGTTTTTAGTCGCGGGCTCCACCTGATGAATGTCGCAGCCGTAGTCCCGCTGCAAACGTCGAAGCAGGCCGGCGACCTCTGCACTCACCACCACAATAAAATCCCGCCAAAGTTGATCGCTGTCGATGGCGGGCTCCACTTCATCAATATGATGCCCGAGTGCCGCGAGCCTCTCCGCCGTTTTATCCAAACCCGCCAGTACCTCGGGATCAACGTCGGTCGGCACCAGCGGTTTGCGGCTCAGCGCAATGCGAAGCGGTTTCGGGTCGCGGGCAGCGGCATCGACAAAACGCCCACCCGGCTGACGGATATCGTAGGGGGCGCCCAGTTCGGCGCCACTGCTGCAGTCCAGCATGGCGGCACTGTCTCGCACGCTGCGGCTGAGAACGTGCTCCGCCACCGCCCCCTGCCAATCCTCGCCCAGATCTGGCCCCATGGGGTTGCGCCCCCGTGAGGGCTTCAAGCCGAACACACCACACCAACTGGCAGGAAAACGAATAGAGCCACCGCCATCACCGCCGTGAGCCACCGGCACGATGCCCGAGGCAACCGCTGCCGCGCTGCCACCGGACGAGCCACCAGTGCTGTATCCGGCGCGGTGGGGGTTGTGAGCCGGGCCGAAACGTTTCGGTTCCGTGGTAATGATCAGGCCAAATTCGGGGGTATTGGTCTTGGCAAAAATATTCAGCCCGGCAGCCTTGTAGCGCTTGACGATCTCGCTGTCGTAATTCGGGCGGAGATTCACCGCGCGGCTGCCCATGCAGATAGGCTCGTCGGCGAACATGGCCATCAAGTCCTTCAAGACGAAGGGCACACCCTGGAACGGTCCATCGGGCAGCCCGGCACGCGCTTGCTTTGCCGCCCGTTCCACAAAACTGTGTACCACCGCGTTAATGCGGGGGTTCACCTCGGTCATTCGGGCGGCAGCCGCCGCCAGCAGTTCTTCAGCGCTGACATCACCTGCGCGGTGAAGCGCGGCCAAGCCAGTGGCATCGTAGCGGGAGTACTCGCGAAACATCGAACTTCCTTATTGTTTTGTGATCGATAGAACAGCTTAAACAACAGGCTTGCGTGGCAAACCCCGCCATTGCTGTCTACATTGCAATAAGCCTGCGAGTGTTTTCCGAATCGGAGCCTGTCACCATGAGAATAACGGACAATATCCTGCAAGAAATCCGGGTACTTTCCCAGTTTAATCCGGGCTCCTGCCTGGAGGGCATCAAGGTGCACCACGATGCCGATCCGGACCTGATTGCCGCCACCGAGCGCCTGTTCAATAAAGGGCTGATCACACAGCTGGATGGCGGTTACCTGACCGATGCCGGGATCGAATTACTTCGCCACCTCGACAGCCTGACCACCGTCCTTACCACACCCTCCGGCCCGCGGGCACTGCACTAAACCACAGTAGGCAAGCGCTGAGTGATCCCCTAGACTAGGCGGCCCGAATGACAGAGCCGCATTATGGATCCGCTTACCCAAGGTCTGCTCGGCGCGACTGCCGCCCAAAATATCAACCGTCAGCAACGCTGCGCAGGCGCGGCGGCGGTATTGGGCTTTCTGTCCGGGATGGCGGCAGACCTTGATGTACTGATCCGCTCGCAAAGCGATGCTCTGCTATTCCTCGAGTACCACCGCCAGTTTACCCATTCGCTGATCTTCATTCCCATCGGTGCCCTGCTCTGCGCCACCGTACTCAGTGCGGCGCTGCGGCGCTACTGGACATTGCCATTCTGGCGCACGGTGCTGTTCTGTGGGGCGGGCTATGCGACCCATGCGCTGCTGGATGCCTGCACGACCTATGGTACCCAACTGCTGTGGCCATTCAGCAATGAGCGCATCGCTTGGAATGTACTGTCGATTATCGACCCAGCCTACACCTTACCCATTGGTCTGGGCGTTTGGCTTGCGCGTAAAGGGCAGCGTCCCTGGGCGGCGCGGCTGGCACTTTTTTGGGTACTGGCCTATCCCGGTATCGGACTGTTGCAGCGCGAACGCGCCGAAGCAGCGGGACTGGAATTGGCCTCGACGCGTGGACACAAGGTTGAGCAAGTCAGCGCCAAACCTTCATTTGCCAACCTGCTGCTCTGGAAGACCGTGTATCGCCACGACGGACGGTTTTACGTCGATGCGGTGAGAGTCGGGCAGACCGTAAAATATTACCCCGGCAATTCGATTGCCGTGTTAGAGCCTGAACGCGACCTGCCCTGGCTTGACCCAACATCCCAGCAGGGTCTCGACGTCGGCCGCTTTGACTGGTTCTCACAACACTACACCGCGCTATCACCGGATGATCCCTTGCGCATTATCGACGTCCGTTACTCGCTACTCCCCAATGAACTGGACGCCCTGTGGAGTATCAAGCTGAACCCCTCGGCACCCGATCTCGGTGTCGATTATCAGGTCCACCGGGACCGTCAGGGTAAAACCCAACGTTTCTGGCAAATGCTACTCGGTCGCGACCTGACAACAGCGAAAGACCAAGGCTGAACTCCATGAGCACATTTTCCATTCTAGACCTCGCCCCCGTTCCCGAGGGCAGCACCGTCGGGCAAGCACTGCGCAACAGTATCGACCTGGCCCAGTGGGCCGAACAACTGGGCTATCACCGTTACTGGGTCGCGGAACACCACAATATGCCCGGCGTGGCCTCAGCGGCCACTGCGGTGCTGCTCGGTCAGATTGCCGCCGCTACCCGCAGCCTGCGGTTGGGCGCAGGTGGCATTATGCTGCCCAACCACGCCCCGCTGATTGTCGCCGAGCAGTTCGGCACGCTGGCAGCACTGTACCCAGGCCGTATCGAACTCGGCCTGGGGCGCGCGCCCGGTACCGACGGGCACACCGCCCATGCCTTACGGCGCAATCTGCACAGCAGCGCGGAACAGTTTCCCCAGGATGTGCAGGAGTTGCTCGGCTATTTCCATGACAGCGAGCTGCGTGCGCCGGTGCGTGCTATTCCCGGCGCCGGGGAGCAGGTGCCAGTATGGATTCTTGGCTCCAGCCTCTTTGGCGCCCAGCTCGCCGCCAAGCTCGGTCTGCCCTTCGCGTTTGCCTCGCACTTTGCGCCCGCACAACTGCTCGATGCTCTGCGCATTTATCGCCAGCAGTTTATCCCTTCGCCCCAGCTTGAAGCGCCGTACACCATGGCGGGATTCAACATCTACGCGGCCGATACGGATGAGGAAGCACACTTGCTCGCCAGCTCTATGCAACAGGGGTTTATTCGTCTTCGCCGTGGGATGCCCGGTACGCTGGCACCGCCGATCGCCAACTATCTCGAATCGCTCAGCCCACCCGAGCAACAGCTCCTGCAGGGGATAATGCGTTGCTCAGCCATTGGCGCACCGGAAACCGTGGCGGCACAAACCCAGGCCTTTGTGGAAGAAAGCGGTGTGGATGAGGTGATGATTGCCTGTCAGATTCACGACCATCAGGCCCGCCGACGGAGCCTGGAGATTGCAGCCAGCGTTCTGCTGTAAGCCGACTTAGAGCGTCGGCACCTCGGAAGCGAAAAGACGGCTCAGGGCATCGGTTTGCTGGCCGTGGCGGGCGTGGAATTCATCCACCCAGTCGACGACCTCCACCCCCGGCATCGCCGGCGAAATGTAGTAGCCCTGCGCCCAACCGCAGCCCCAGCGCACCAGTAACTCAAGGGTATCCAGGTCCTCGACACCCTCTGCGACCGCCTCCAGTCCAAAGTTATGCGCCAGCGCCAACGTGGTCCGCACAATCTTCTGATCATCACCATCACTGGGCAGGTGTCGCACAAATTCCTGGTCAATTTTGATCTCATTCACCGGCATATGCTTCACCTGAGCCAGTGAGGAATAGCCTGTGCCAAAGTCATCGATGGCAAGACAATAGCCCTGTTCTCTGAACGTCTTCAGCAGCCGAATCGCCTCCTGCGGATTTTCCATCAACTCGCTCTCGGTGATTTCGAACGCGAGACATTTCGCGGGCAACTCGTACTTACGACGGTGTTTTTCAATCACATCGACCAGCTCGGGGTGGGACATGTCCTGCACCGACAGATTGACAGCAACCTGAATATCCAGGCCCCGCTCCCGCCAGCCGGCAATCTGTTCGCAAACCCGCGTAATCACCCAGCTACTGAGACTGCTGATCAAGCCTGCCTGCTCCGCCAAAGGGATAAATTCGCTGGGCAGGATATTGCCGTACTTGGGATGATTCCAGCGTACCAGCGCTTCCATGCGGTCGACCTGCCCCGCGCGCAGATTCAGCTTGGGCTGATAGAACACCTGCAAACCGGAGTGCCAGTCGAGCATGGCCTGACGCAGCTCTTCAACCATATTCAGGCGTTTGACGTAGTTCTCTTCCTGGCCGTGTTTGTAGCGCTGAAAGCGATAGGGAGCACGGCGCGCACCGTCCAGCGCAATCTCCAGGCGCCGCAGCAGTACCGGGGCATCGCTGGCATCATCAGGAAAACCGACAATAGCGGTACAGACATTCAGTTCGATATCGACATTCTTGATACCGTGATGGCGAGTGAGTTGCATCGCCAGCACCACCGCCGCAACCTCGTCCGGCGGGCCATCTTTTACCACCACAATACCGCCGCGATAAAAGCGCGCCGCAACCAGATGCTCCTGCTCCAGAAAGGCGCCGATATTGACCAGACAGCTATCGGCGATGTCCGGACCGAACATATCGTTGATTTCTCTGAAATTCAGAATATTGATGCCAATAAGGTGAAAAATCCGGTTGTGAGCACGGGCGTCACTGATGCGCTGACCGACAATACGCAGCAGCTCATTCTGGTTTTTCATGCCGGTCAACAGGTCATGGGTTGCCCGGTAGCGCAAATTTTTCTCACGCCGCCGCAATACTCCGAACACCGCGTCCAGCGCATATTGCAGACTGAGAATGTCCACCACGCGACTGTCCACCGTCAGGGGCGCCATCTGTTCGCCATCCGCGTATCGCTGCAACTGGGATGACAACTGCCGTAGCGGGCGGGAAAGCTGCTCACTGAGCAAACGAGCTAACAGCGCAGCGATCAACAGCAACAGGATTAAACCCGCCAGGATCGCCGCCAGCACCCGAATGGGAAGTTTCGGGGATGCGTAAAGCACCAGACGGATATCAGGGCCATCGGCTGCCTGCAGCGTCAATGACTGGGAATCAGACAGCCAACGCCGCAGCGGGCCAACGCCGCCCGCATCGATCAACTGAAAGTGCTGACGATCGATCTCCAGGCGCCCCCACAGGGAGCCCTGACGCAGAATCGGCCGCAGAGACTCGGCAAGGGGAAAAGCCAGCAGCGCGGCCAAGCCAGAGCGACGCTGCTCCAGCACCCCGTAAATGTCGCCCTGGTGTATTTGATAACGAAAGCTGCGCGATGTGCTGCCGGCATCGGGCGCCAAGGTCAGCCACTCTGCAGAGCGCCACTGCCGGGAAGGGTTCTCCGGCAACATCGCCACCATCGCGGGCAAGTCGTTATGCGAAGACAAGGCGCCGACAGCATCAACATAGCGGCCGGAAAATGTTGCGGCCGCCAGCAGTTCCCGCAGAGACTGTTCGCGCTCTGCAACCGCCTCACTGAGCTGGTCTGCGGCAAGGCGCAGCTTCGCGCGCCGATCGGAACGATCCTGCATCCAACTGACGGCCAGAAACAGCACCAGCAACAACACCGCCACCACGGCCATAACCGCGAAATACGGGTACACCTGGCGGCGCATGCCATATACGCGGTTCATAACGCTCTCCGCATTTCTACCAGCCTGTCTCCGGGGCAATGCATCCCATTCCACCTAAACCGAAAGCCGCCAGGCACCAAACACAAGCGCACCGGCGATTAGGATAATGATTGGCAAGCGGCCACTGCGCAATAGCACAAACAGCAACACGCCAACGAGCAGGGCATCAAAACGCTGGGGGGCATGACTCAGTACCGGATCAATCCAGGCCGCGGCCAACATGCCCACAGCGACCGCGTTGACAGCCGCGATGGCCGCCATCACGCGGGATTGTTGCGCGAGCTGCTGCCACGTGCCACTCAGCCCGAGATAGAGCAGAAAACCCGGCAGGAATACCGCGGCGGTGCTCAACAGTGCCCCCAACACCGGCGTTGAGGGAACAGCCACCGCCCCCAGATACGTCGCCAGCGAAAACATCGGCCCCGGTACCGCCTGCGCGGCCGCGTAGCCCAGCAGAAACGATTCGCTGTCAATCAACGGTCCTAAAAACGACTCCAGCAACGGCAGCACCACATGACCGCCCCCGAAGACCATGCTGCCCACAACATAGAACTGAGCATAGACGGATGTCGTCACACTGAAAGCAAGAATCAATAACACGGCGAAGATCATCAGGAACCGTCGTCCGGCTGACAACGCCTGCCGAGATAGCTGGACCGTGCCGTTACCGCCCGCATAGCCAGCCAGAGCTGCCAAGGCCATGAGACTCAACTGCAGCAACGGCGCCATCCACAGCGACAGCAAAATCAGACTGAACAGCGCAATCCCCTGCTGACGGCGCGAGCGACAGAACTGTCGCCCCATATTCATCACGGCGTCGAGCACAACCACGGCGGCCAGTAGTTTCATTCCCTCGATGGCGCCAGTGACCCAGCCACTGCCGGGCATATTCTGCGCCCACAGCGCCACAGCTAGCATCAGCAGAAACGACGGCAGGGTAAATCCGAGAAAGGCCGCTACCGCTGAGGGCAGCCCGCCCCGTGAGTAAGCAATGGCAAAGCCGAGCTGGCTGGATGCGGGACCGGGAAGAAACTGGCAAAGCGCTAACTGGGCGGCAAACTGCTGTTCGCTCACCCAGCCCAGCTGCTCAACAAAAACCTTGCGGAAATACGCGATATGGGCGGCAGGCCCGCCAAAGGCAATACACCCCAGATAGAGAAAACGTAAAAACACCGCCGCCACATCGGCTCTCCCACGCTGATTGTCAGCGGCAGTGTACGACAGAACCCCGCGCTTTAGATGCCCTTGGTACTGCCGATCGCCCGTTTCCGAGGCGTGCGCATCTTGTCGGTTTTGCTTTTAGCCACGGCCTTAGTCGCCTTCTTTTTCACTGGCCCCTTGCCTGCCGGCACCGGCTTTTTACGACCCTTTTTTGGGCCCGCGCTGAAAGGCATGTCGCCGTCAAAGCGGGACATTTTCAGCGGCTGACCGGCAACGCGGGGCGACTGCAGCAGCTCCAGCACGTCGTCGGGCATGCCTGCGGGGAGGTCGACGGTACTGAAGTCATCAAACAGTTGAATGCGGCCGATGTAATCACTGTCGATACCTGCTTCATTCGCAATGGCCCCGACGATATTACCGACCCCGACTTTGTGCTGACGTCCCACTTCGATGCGGAAGCGCTCCATGCCCACTTCATCACCCGCTTTGCGGCGGGGTTTGCGCTCCGCTTTCTCGGCCTTCTCGCCAGGCGCCTCGCTGCGCTTTTTGCTGACACGCGGCAGGTCTTTGATCAGCAGGTCTTTGCCCCCTTGGGCCATACGGGCCAATGTCGCCGCAATATCCAGCATGTCGACACCCTGCTCTTCGCAAAAGTCGGCCAGCAACTCGCGATAGAGATCCCGGTCACGGCTATCTTCCAGTCCCTGCTGAAGTCGCTTGTTGAAACGGCTGATACGCAGCGCGTTGATTTCCTCGGCGCCGGGCAGCGTCATTTCTTCAATACGCTGACGCGTGGCGCGCTCGATGGATTGCAGCATACGCCGTTCTCGAGGCGCGACAAACAGAATTGCATCGCCACTGCGACCCGCCCGGCCAGTGCGGCCAATGCGGTGAACGTAGGCTTCGGTATCGTAGGGAATATCGTAGTTAATCACGTGACTGATGCGGTCCACATCCAGCCCGCGGGCAACCACATCAGTGGCAACCAGAATATCCAGGCGACCGCGCTTGAGCATGTCGACCGTGCGCTCACGCTGGGCCTGCGCAATATCACCGTGCAGCTCTGCCGCCGCATAGCCGAGGGCCTGCAGTTTTTCGGCAAGCTCGGTCGTCGCCAGCTTGGTGCGCACAAAGATAATCATGCCGTCGAAATCTTCGGCTTCCAGCACCCGGCTCAACGCTTCCTGCTTGCTCGCCCCTCTCACCAGCCAGTAACGCTGACGAATCGCCACCGCGGTGGTGGTCGCCGTTTTAATGGTGATGTGCTCTGGATCTTGCAGATAGGTGTTGGCAATACGTCGCACGGCGGCGGGCATGGTCGCGGAAAACAGGGCGATCTGGCGCCCTTCCGGCGTCTGGGACATGATCCATTCGACGTCGTCGATAAAGCCCATGCGCAGCATTTCGTCGGCTTCATCCAGCACCAGATGGGTCAGGCCGTCCAGTTTAAGGGTGCCACGACGAATATGGTCCATGACACGCCCCGGCGTGCCCACCACCACCTGCGCGCCGCGCTTGAGCGCATCGAGCTGTTCCCGGTATCCCTGACCGCCGTATATCGGCAGTACTTTCAGACCCCGCAGATGACGGGCGTAATTCTGGATGGCCTCAGCTACCTGAATTGCCAGCTCACGGGTGGGCGCCAGAATCAGCGCCTGAGTCTGACGCGAGCCCGCATCGAGCATCGACAGCAGCGGCAGGGAGAACGCCGCCGTTTTACCGGTGCCGGTCTGGGCCTGCCCCAGCACGTCCCGCCCTTCCAGAATCAGCGGAATCGTCGCCGCCTGAATGGCTGAGGGGCGCTCATAACCAAGCTCTTCGACTGCTGACTGAACAGCAGGCGCAAGGCCAAGTTCGCTAAAAAGGGGCTGCGCCGAAGCGGCGTCGGAGTTACTCATAGATGTGGGCCTGAATTGAATGTGCTGGTGTGACGCGGGGCGAATGCGGCGTCAAGCGAACACAGTCCCGGCGGGACGCAGAGTATACGCGGCTTTTGCCCGAAATACCCGCGCTCCGAGCGCGGGGATAACGGTATTTATACGCAGCCGTCGCTTATTCTTCAGTAATCGCCGCCAGTGCTTCGCGACAATGATCGGGAATCAGCTGTTTTTCCTGTGCCTGATAGTCGAAATACACCATCACGGCGCTGCCGGTCGCGGTCAGAGTATCGCGCTGCCAGAGTTCGTGACTGACCACAAACGAGCTGCTGCCGACATGACTGATCCAGCTACGGACTTCCACGGGATACTCAAGGTAGGTCTGCGCCAGAAATTCCACGTCGATTTTGCGCAGAATCAGGTTCCAGCTATCCAGGCGTAGACTGGGATTAAAAATGGCGAAAATGGGCGTGCGCGCCGTCTCAAACCATTTGGGGATCACCGTATTATTGATGTGCCCAAGGCCATCAGTCTCATAAAAACGCGGCATCAGTTCGCAGCGCAGCATCTTCTACCTCTCTCAGGCTCGCAGCCAGTACAACACCATACACACCCACAACAGCAACGCCATGATCACTGCGGGATAAGCCTTCTCAGCAATATCACTGCCGCGCTGACGCTGGTCCGCCACGTAAAGCAGCAGTACTGACAACAGTAGCTGCAGCCCCAGCAGCAGTCCCGATGCCGACCAGGAATACACCAGCTCTCCGATCACGAACGGCCGCACAGTGGCCAGCGCGGCCAAGCCCAGCCCCAGCACACCCAACAGTTTTGCAATGACGACAGACAGCTTCATATTCTCTCCCTACGCGGCAGCGGATGCCCACATCCGGCCGCAGGGCAGTATACGCGAAAGTGAACAGCGGCTCAGGCCACGTAGAGATAGATACTCAGGAAATGACAGACGCTGCCCGCCAGCACGAACAAATGCCAAATGCCGTGGAAGTGTGTCACTTTTTTATCGAAAACATAGAACACAATACCGGCTGAATACGCCACCCCGCCCGCGACAAGCAGACTGATCGCCGGCGTTGGCAGGGCCGCCGACAGCGGGCGGATAACCAGCAGCGACAACCACCCCATCAGCAGATACACCACAATGGACCAGAGGCGGCGACGCCCCTTGGGAATGACTTCCAGCACCATGCCAAATACCGCCAGCCCCCAGATCAGAGCCGACATCCACAGGCCGTCACCATCGCGGAGCGTCACCAGCAAAAAAGGGGTATAGGTACCGGCAATCAGCAGGTAGATGGCGAGGTGATCAAGCTGGCGAAAGCGCGCCTTCCACGGCCCGCGACTGCTGTGATAGAGCGTGGAAAACAGGTAGAGCGCAAACAGACTGAAGCCATACACAGCAAAGCTCAGCAGTTTTAAATTGGCGCCCTGGGGAATCGCGGACCACAGTAACAGCCCCGTGCCCAATAGGGCAGCAACCACCCCAGCCAGGTGACTAAAGCCGTTAAAACGCTCTCCGTGGTACATAAATCGCTGCTCTCCCTAATCGTGAGATATTCACTCAGCTAGCGATTAAAGGGAGAGGGACATGACAATGCAAGTGTGCCGGAGGACATTAGGCTCAGGGTCGGCTAGTCGGACAAGCGTCCCAGGCCCTCGAAGAGGACTTCGACGTGATGGGCGCCGTTAGTGCTGATGATTTTGCGAATCCGTATTGCACCGAGGCGTCCGTCGCGTAAGCGAATACGATAGTCTCGCCGGTCTAGCTTGTGGCCTTTATCGCGCTGCAGGTGTAAGCAGCCACTCCAGGGTGCGTAGTGCTTGTCAGCGTTGATATACATCGGCACATCGCTGAGAAGCGCTTGGTCTTCGTCCAGAATGTCACCGTGGGTCAAGTCCATTGACGGGCTCCGAGGCAGTATTGCAAAGAAGGTAACCGTTCAATACGAACTTATACCATGCAAATACCCCGCTTCAGGGCCCGGCAATAGAATAAATCATTGTAAACATCGCCGTTTTTATAAACGAAGCGCCTGGACTAATGGCCGAGTCCCAGCAGCTTCGCCGCGTTGTCGCGCATGATTTTACGAACCTCTCCAGCGGAAAAACCCGACAGCTCGTCGACCATTTCCTCCGGCCACTCCAGGCCCTCGGGGTGCGGAAAATCGGAACCGTTCACGACGGCGTCCAGCCCTGCGGCTTTGACCACGTCGGCAAAGCTGTCCTCGTAGAAAGGAACGATCTTGAAGTGCTCGCGGAACTGCTCGCTGGGCATTGCCGGTTTTCCAAAGGGCCAGCGGCTCTTGTGGTCACCCAGACGGTAGATTTTATCCAGCGTTTTCAAGGTGTGGGGCAGCCATGACGCACCGAACTCAACAATCAGGAAACGCAGGCCCGGGAAACGACCGGTGAGGTTGTGGAACAGCACCGCCGCAAGGTGATCGACAATGGTTCGCTCCCCCATGCCGACAAAGGTGTTGAACGCGGTATAGCGGTGCGACGGCGGATTCGCTGGCTCGCCCCAGGGAGTGGCGTACATCTCGTTAAACGGCCCGCTGCCGATATGGTGAACAATCACCACCCCTGCTTCCTGCACTCGCGCCCAGAACGGGTCGAAATGGGGATCAGCCGGCGAGCGTCCCTCTACCGGCCCCGTGTTCAGGTGGATCAGGCGGCAACCTTCAGCAATAAGTCGCTCCAGCTCCTTGAGGGCTTCAGGCAGGTCGCAGAGACTGATCATCGCCGACGAGAACACCCGGCCATCCTGCCCCCAACCCCAATCCTCGGCTACCCAGCGGTTAAAAGCACGAATGCTGGGGTAGGCAATGTCCCGGTGCTTGGGCTGTCGCAGCTGATACTCCACCCCGCAGCCCAGTGTCGGAATCATCACGCTGGCTTCAATATTTTGCTCATCCATCAGCGCCAGCCGCGACTGGCGATCGGTAAACGCCGGACGCTCGGAGGCGCGAATAGCATTGGCGTTCACCGCACCGTCACTGTCGCTCTCACCTTTGAAGAAGGCTTTGAGAGCACCCGGTGCGCCCACGTAATCGCCGACACCTACGCTGAAGAAATTAAGGCGTTCGTCGCCCAACATCATGGTGCCGAAACCATCAGTGCGCGAGCGATCCACCCATACGGTGCGGTCGCGGTAGCGCGACTCAATATGACGACGGAAGCAATCGTCAGGTTCGTAGTAGTGGTTGTCGCAGTCAATAATCCGATAGCCGAGTTCTTTCATGATCAGCTTCTCCAGCGAATAACGAAAAACCGTACTCTACGTCGGAGACGAAACTTTAGCAGTGACAGCGACTGGCGCCCGTGGTGACATTTCCAATCACCGGGCGCCACGCAAAGAGAGGAAAGTCAGGCGGGGAAGTAGCGACTAATCGTGTCGACAACACAGGCGGGACGATCGCCGCCCTCAATTTCCACGGTAATGCGCACCACAGACTGGACGCCGCCTTTCAGCTCTTCTGCCGACAGCAGCTCGCCCACGCCACGCACACGTGATCCCACGGGCACCGGCGCCGGAAAGCGGATACGCTCACAGCCCACATTCACACCCATGGAAATGCCCTGCACATCGATGATTTGCGGCAGGAACATATTGACCAGCGATAGGGTCAGGTAGCCGTGGGCAATACACTTGCCGAAGGGGCCGTCTTTCGCCCGCTCGGGATCGGTGTGAATCCACTGGTGATCCCCTGTCGCATCGGCAAATTGATTGATACGCTCCTGGTCAATTTCCAGCCATTCGCTGGCACCCAGGTGTTCGCCCACTGCATCCAACAACTCGGCAGGGGTGGAAAAAACTCTGCTCATTCCTAATGGTCCTTATTCTGACAGCGGCCCACAAAAAGCCGCAGTCGTATTTTCATGACAATCACTTTACCATCAGCCGCACACCACCCGGCATCGTCTATGCGGGTGAAGCCTGGGCGCTGGAGGGGTCACAGAACATCGACCATGAGCATCGACGAGTTAGGCACAAGTATTCTGATGTGGCTGCAAGGCAACTTGCCGAGTATCGCCGCGCTGATCGCGGCCACCTTTGCGGTGCTCGGCATTCTGTCTGCGCTTGAGGCCATCCTCAAAACCCGTACCGCTCAGGGCGCCGTCGCCTGGAGCATCGTGCTCGTCGGCCTGCCGATTGTCTTTGTGCCCCTCTACTGGATTTTCGGGCGGCGTAAATTCCGCGGCTATGCCATTGCCAAGCGCGGTGACACCGGCGCCATCGATGCCCTCGTGCGGGAACTCGGCCCCCATTACGCCGAACTGGAAACCTTTCCCTGCCGGGAGGATCACCGGCTGAGCGCCCTGAGCCGCCTGAGCAATTTGCCCTTCTGCCGCGGCAACAGCGCAACACTGCTGGTTGACGGCGAGCAGGCCTTCGCCGAAATATTTGATCGCATCCGTGCAGCCAAACGCTATGTATTGCTCGAATTCTACATCGTCCGCGACGACGCGATCGGCCGTGAGCTGGCCGCCCTGCTCACCGAAAAAGTCCGCCAGGGCGTGGCGGTGTATTTCATCTATGATGAAATAGGCAGCCTGAAACTGCCCCGCCCTTACTTACAAAAGCTTCGGGACGTGGGCGTGCAGATTGTCCCCTTCAACAGCACCAAAGGCACCGGCAACCGCCTGCAACTCAACTTCCGCAATCACCGGAAAATTGTAGTCTGCGATGGCGATTACGCGATGATTGGCGGCATGAATATCGGCGACGAGTATCGCCATATGCACCCCGTCCTCACGCCGTGGCGGGACACCGGCCTGGCTATGCGCGGCCCGGTGGTCCAGGCCGTGCAATTGAGTTTTGCCGAGGACTGGTACTGGGCAACGGAGTCGCTGCCGCCCCTGAACTGGACGCCGACTGTCAGCAGCGATGCCGACATGCAAATGCTGATGGTCGGCACCGGGCCCGCCGACAATGTGGAAAGCTGCGCCCTGTTTTTCGAATCGCTGATCCATCAGGCCAGGGAGCGGCTGTGGATCGTCAGTCCCTATTTCGTACCGGATGTCGCCATTATCCATGCCCTGCAACTGGCGGCCATGCGCGGCGTGGATGTGCGCATTATGCTGCCCGAGCTGGCCGACAAACACAGCATTAAGCTGTCGTCCTTCACCGCCATTCGCGAAACTCTGCCCCAGGGCGTGCAGTTCTATTACTACCAACGCGGCTTCTTGCATCAAAAAGTGCTGTTAGTGGATGATGATATTGCGTCGGTCGGTACGGCAAATCTGGACAACCGTTCATTCCGCCTCAACTTTGAGATCAGCGCTGTCATCTACGATCAGGACTTCGCACAGGAATTGGCCGATATGCTCCAACAGGATTTTCAGCTCTGCCGCCAACTGCTGCCCGCCGAGGTAGCCAAGTGGTCACTGCTCAGGCGCTTGCTCAGCCGCTGCGCCTACCTTTTTGCCCCGCTGCAGTAATGGCATTCACCGCCTGCCCATGACGACTCAGACTGCCATGCTCGCCTGCCCCGACTGCGACCTGCTGGTGGAAGCGGCGCCCAAGCCGGGGCTGCGGGCGCACTGCCCGCGATGCAATGCCGTGGTCGCGCAGCCGGCTTCACGCTTTCCCCAACTGAGCCTGGCGGCAGGTCTGACGGGCCTGATTCTATTTGTTCCCGCCACCGCCCTGCCGATTATGCAGTTCACGCTGGCAGGACAAACCGGCAGCAATACCCTGGCGGAAGGCGTGCTGCGACTCTGGCAAGAGGGTTTTCCGCTGCTGTCACTGCTGGTGTTGCTCTGCTCTCTCATCGCCCCACTCATGCACCTCTTGCTGAACAGCTACATCGGTCTCTGCCAGTATCGGCGCCGAATTCCCGGTAACTTTGCCAGCTGCATCAAACTCGCCCACTTCATGCAACATTGGAGCATGCTGGAGGTCTATGCGATCGGCATTCTGGTGGCCTACGTGAAAATGATGGACGATGGCGATGTGGAAATCCTCAGCGGGAGCTATTGCCTGGCAGGCTTGATGCTCAGTCTGATTATCTGCGCTCAGAGCTTCGACAGCGAGCGCGCCTGGTGCGACTGGGAGCAGCGCGCATGACCCGCATCGCCCGTCGACAGGGGCTGGCACGCTGCGACCAGTGCGGTCTGCTCAGCCGTCTGGCTCCCGAGGCCAAACATGCCCGTTGTCCCCGGTGTCACAGTCACCTGTTTTACCGGCGCCACCATAGCCTGCAGCGTTCGCTGGCCCTGTGCATCGCTTCGGCGCTGCTGCTGGTGCCCGCCAATGCCCTGACCATCATGACTGTCGTCAACCTCGGTCACGGCGAACCCGACACCATCATGTCGGGCATCGTCCGCCTCTGGCAGAATGAGCTTCACGCCATTGCCGCGGTGGTGTTTATCGCCAGCATATTGGTACCGATTGCCAAAATCGTCGCACTGCTCTTGCTGATGATGGTGGTACAGTTTCGTCTACCATTGAGCAAAACCCAGTGCACGGTGCTGTATCGCTTTGTGCACCTGATTGGCCGCTGGTCCATGCTTGATTTGTTTATGATTTCCATTCTGGTCACAGTGGTCAGCCTGGGAAATATCGCCACGGTTCATACCGGACCGGGCGCCACGGCCTTTGCCAGTGTAGTCGTATTAACGATGCTGGCGGCCACCAGTTTTGACCCTCGCCTGATCTGGGACCTCGAACACGATGACTGACACCGATACCCATTATCCCGAGGCTAACTATCAGCCCCCTAAACGCCTCTCTGCAGTGTGGTTACTGCCTGTTGTTGCGACGGCCATCGCACTGTGGCTACTCTATCAGAACGTTACCGAGACCGGCCTGCAGATCACGGTGCACTTTGACGACGGCAGCGGGATTTCCGCCGGCAAAACCCCAGTGATCTATCAGGGCATTACCGTGGGCACGGTGAAACAATTGCGCCTGAACGACAAACTGGATGGCGTCAGTGCCACGCTGGAGCTGGAAACCCAGATCGAACCGCTGATTCGGAGCAACACCCAGTTCTGGCTGGTTAAACCGCAAATTTCCCTGTCCGGCGTCTCCGGGCTGGATACACTGGTAGGCGGCAACTACATCAGCTTTCAACCCGGTGACGGCCAAACCAGCCTTGAATTCACCGCGCTGCCGGAGGCACCGCCATTCACCGACAACAGTCCGGGGCTCAAGCTCAGCCTGCGCGCCGCGCAACTGGGATCACTCACCGTCGGCGCGCCGGTGTTGTACCAGCAGATTGATGTGGGCGATATCGAGGGCTACCAGTTGGTCGACGACGGCGTCGAAATCGCGCTGCGCATCGACCCACGCTATGCCCATCTGGTCAACGACCGCAGCCGTTTCTGGAATGCCAGCGGCGTGCGCATCAACGCCGGACTGCAAGGCGTGAACATCGACACCGGCTCGCTGGCCAGCGTACTCGCCGGCGGCGTCGCTTTCGACAGCCCCAAGGGCGGTAACACCGTAGAGGATGGCGAGCAGTTCAAGCTGTTTGAGAACCGTGAGCGCGCCCGAGGCGGACGTAAAATTCTGGTTCACTTCCCCGATGCCGAAGGCTTGAGTGAAGGCGCAGATGTGCGCCTGCAGGGCCTGCGTATTGGCCGTATCGAAGCGCTGCGATTTCGCAGTGGCGGCCCCAAAGAGGGCGCCGAAGCCGAGCTGCGCATCAATGCGCCGTATTTCAGTTACCTCAACGCCGACAGCGACTTCTGGTTGGTCAAACCCCAGGTTTCCAGCGCAGGCATTGAAGGCTTGGATACCTTGATTGGTGGCCCCTACATATCGGTGCGCGTCGATGGCGAACCGGGTAAGGCGGCCTCCCAATACACCGCGCTGCGCGAACCACCGGAACAGCGCATAGAAGCCCCCGGGCTGCGGGTTGTGCTCAAGGCTGAAGAATTAAACTCGGTTTCGGTTGGCAGCAAGGTTTACTACCGCAAGGTTGCCGTTGGGCAGGTCGAAACGGTGAAGCTGGTCGCCGACGGTGTCGAGATTGGCATCTTTATTCACCAGCGTTACGCCTCGCTGCTGCACCGGGAGTCGCTGTTCTGGAATGCCAGTGGCATCAGCGTCAGCGGAGGGCTGAGTGGTCTAAATGTGAAAGCCGAATCCCTGGCCACCATCGTGGCGGGAGGCATCGCGTTCCACACACCCGAGGTGAAAAAGCCGCAAGCCGCCTGGGAAGGACTGACATACACCCTTCACGATGACTACGAAAGCAGCTTTGCGGATAAAGGCCGCGAAATTCGTATCTACTTTGCCAGTGGCAACAACCTGAGCAAAGGCACGGAGCTCAAGTACGAAGGCATCAAAGTGGGCGAAGTCACCGCCGTTGAACTCGACAGCAATATGCAAGGCGTGGTCGTCAGCGCCCGCCTCGCCCCCACGGCCAAAGCACTGGCGAGACAGGGCAGTCGCTTTTGGCTGATCAAACCCGAACTGGGTCTGGTCGGCACCCGCAATATTGAAACACTGCTGACCGGTGCCTACATCAGCGTCCTGCCGGGGAGCGGCGAGACCCAGACCAGCTTTGTCGGCCTCGAACGGCCACCGCGCCAACCCGCGCCTGCCAAGGGCCTGAATCTGGTGCTCAGTGCTGAGCAACGCGGCTCGATAAAAGAAGGGGTCAAAGTCTATTACCGGGATATCCCCGTAGGAGAAGTATTCGGGGTGGAGCTGTCGACAGACGCCCGCAATGCGCTGATCCACATTAATATCGAGCCGCGCTATGCGACCCTGGTCAGAGCCAACAGCCGTTTCTGGAATGCCAGCGGAGTCTCCGTGGAATTCGGTCTGTTCAGCGGCGCGGCCGTGCGCAGCAGCTCGGTGGAGTCGCTCATTGCCGGAGGCATCGCCTTCGCCACGCCTCCGGGCAGCAGCGAGGAACAGCCTCTTGCCGCCCAGGCGACATCTGGCCAGCACTATCACCTGCACAAGCGTGCACGCGATGAGTGGCAGGAATGGTCGCCAACAATCCCCATCGGTGCAACCACAGGTAATTAGCGCAGAATAAACATAGCGTTACCAAGTTTTCACACAGATTGATGGTGGATAAGGCTAGAATGACGCTCTCACTGTGGGGTGCGTCATTAGAGGCCTCACAACAGCTATTGCGCTAAGCAAACCCATAAAGAGATTGCCGTTTTGCAAAAACCGCCCAAACAGGCCCTCGCGGTCGTAGTCATTACTGTTGTCGCGATTGTCATCGCCCTTATCCTGTTTGCCCTGCGTCCCGCTCCTCAGCAGAGCGAGATCGTGCCCCACACCTTGATTATTGATGTGGCCGTGGCCGAGAAGCAGCCGCTGACCATCAATGTTCAAAGCCAGGGCACGGTGCAGCCCCACACTGAAACGAATCTGGTCGCTGAAGTTTCGGGACAGGTCATGCGGGTATCGCCGAACTTCGAAAACGGCGGTCTGGTGGACAAAGGGGAGATCCTGCTGGCGATCGATGACCGCAACTACCGCGCCGAGCTTAAACGGGCAGAGGCCTCTGTCGCCACCGCACACAGCAACCTCGTGCAGGAAAAAGGCCGCGCCGCCGTCGCCAAGGAAGATCTGCGAAAGTACCCCCGCAAGCATGTCAGCGAAGAAGCGAAGGCGCTGTCTCTTCGCCTGCCCCAGCTAAATGAAGCCAAGGCCCGACTGAACTCGGCGCTGGCCGATCGCCGACAGGCCGGTATCAATCTGGCTCGCACGCAAATCCGGGCGCCCTACCACGGCATGATCAAAGCAAGACAGGTCGACCTGGGGCAATTCGTCAGCGCCGGCTCCGTTATCGGCCAGATGTTCTCAGTCAATACTGCCGAGGTGCGCCTGCCTATTCCCACAGATCGCCTGCCCTATCTGGAGCTGCCCGGCACCCACGACGGTGACGTACAGCCTCGGGTCGTGCTGGAGGACGATGTGGGAAACCGCTGGCCGGCACGCATTGTGCGCAGCGAGGGTGTGCTGGATGAGCGCAGCCGTGTGTTGTTCGTGGTCGCCGCAGTGGAAGACCCCTACCGCCTGAACACTGAGGGCGAAGTGCTGCGCAACGGCACCTTCGTAAAAGCCAATATCGAAGGCCGCGAAATCCCGGATCTGGTTCCCGTCCCCCGCCATATTCTTCGCACCGGCAATCAACTCTGGGTAGTGGATGAAAGTGAGCGCCTGCGCAACCGCGATATCAAAGCGCTGCGTACGGAAGGCAAAATGGTCTACGTGTATGAAGGTCTCGAAAACGGCGATCGCATCTGCCTGTCATCGGTGCCCAATGCCATCAGTGGCACGTTGGTGAAAGTGAATACCGAAGTGTCCACCCGCGAATTGCTGGACGGCAGCCGTCCGGACGGCCTCAGCGCACTGACCGAGGAGTCTGAAGCGCGATGAGCCAGGAAGAAATCATCGACACGAACAAAGGGATTATCCCCTGGTTTGCCCGCAACAGCGTCGCCGCCAACCTGTTAATGGTGGTGATTCTCTTTGTCGGTATCGGCTCGGCGCTGGCCATACAGCGCACCCTGCAACCCGAGTTCGAAATCAACATTATCACCATCACTGTCCCCTATCCCGGCGCGACGCCGGAGGAAGTGGAAGACGGCGTGGTACTCAAGATCGAAGAAGCGCTGCAGGACGTCGAAGCGATTGAAGATTTTGAGTCTACCTCGGATGAGTCCCTGGCCACGATCAAGCTGGATATCTACAAGGACTACGACATCCTCGCCGTGATGGACGAAGTCAAAAGTGCGGTAGACGGTATTGTCAGCTTCCCGGAGCAGGCTGAGCGCCCCGTCATTAAACGCATGGAGATCCAGAATCACACCGTTAACGTCGAGCTGTATGGCGACCTTGACGAACGCAGCCTAAAAGCCCTCGCCGAGCAGGTGAAGCTGGAGATGCTGCAGGACCCGGATATCGCCTATGTACAAATTAACGGTGCCCGGGATTTTGAAATCAGCATAGAAATTCCCGAGCACCGGCTGCTGGAATACGGCCTGACGCTCAACGATGTCGCCGACGCCATTCGCGCCTCGTCGCGGGACCTGCCCGGCGGAACCATCAAAACCAACAATGGCAATATCTCCCTGCGCACGCAGGGGCAGGCGCGTCGGCAGCACGAGTTCGAGCGACTGGTGCTGCGCAGCTTCCCCGACGGCACCCGTGTAACGCTTGGCGATATCGCCAATATCAACGACGGCTTCGAAGAAGTGGATGGCTTTGCCTATTTCGACGGCAAACCCAGCCTGGGCCTGCAAGTGTTTTCAGTGGGCAGTCAGGACCTGATTCAGGTTGCCGATGCCGTGTCCCGCTATGTAGAGAACAAGCGCCCCACACTGCCTGAAGGTGTACAGATGTCGCAGTTCGCCGACATCAGTTACTACCTGAAAGGCCGTATGAACATGATGATCGACAACCTCGGCATGGGTGCGCTGCTGGTGTTCGTCGTGCTGAGCCTGTTCCTGAACATCAAACTCGCATTCTGGGTGATGGTTGGTCTGCCCATCTGCTTTCTTGGCACGTTTGCCCTGATGCCGATTGTCGATATCAGCCTGAACATGCTCAGCCTGTTCGGTTTTATTCTGGTGCTCGGGATCGTGGTCGATGATGCCATTATCATCGGTGAAAGCGCCTACGCTGAAGCCGAAGAGCGCGGGCACTCACTCGATACCGTGATCCGGGGCGCGCTGAAAGTAGCCACCCCCGCCACTTTTGGCGTGCTGACCACCATTGTGGCCTTTGCCCCCACCCTGTTTGCCACCGGCGTCTTCGCCACCTTCCCGGAAGCGGTTGGCTGGGTCGTCATTCTCTGCCTGACGTTCTCGTTGATCGAATCCAAATGGATTCTGCCGGCGCACCTCGCCCACAGTAAGCCGGGCACCGGTCCGGTATGGCAGAAACTCGACCGGATTCCGGCAAAAACCAATGAGTTGCTGACGCGCTTTGTAGAAGGTGTGTATCGCCCCTTTATCGAGAAAGCCATCCGGCAGCGCTACATCACCGCCGCCGGCTTTCTCGCCATGCTGATTATCACCGTTGGCCTGGTGGCTGGCGGCGTCGTGCGTTTTGTGATGATTCCAGAAGTCCCGGGCGACTTCGTTCAGGCCAGCCTTGAAATGGTCGAGGGCACTCCGGAAGCGGAAACCCGGCGCGCCTTTGAGCATATGGACGAAAGCCTGCGCATCGTTGATGAGGCCTACGCGGCCGAACACGAGGGCGATGAAAACCGTCGACTGGTCAGCCATGTCGCTGCGTTCGGCAACGGCGGCCGCCATGTGACCTTTATGGCCGAACTCACCAAAAACGAAATGCGCGACATCGACGGGGCCGAAATTGCCCGGCGCTGGCGCGAGCAGATCGGTGAAATTCCCGGCGCCAAAATTCTCGCGGTCAGTATCGCCGACCAGCAGATGGGCGCCGCGATTTCACTGAAACTGAGCAGCAGCCATGCGGAAGATCTTGCGGCCGCGGCAAGTGAAGTGGAAAACGCCTTGCGCCAGTACGACGGCGTTTACGACATCCGCAACGGGGCCAGTGCGCTGCGAGACGAGATCGTCCTGCAAATCAAACCGGAAGCCGAAACCTTGGGCCTGAGCGCCGCGGCGCTGGGACAGCAGGTGCGCAATGCTTTCTACGGGGCAGAGGCCCAGCGAGTGCAGCGCGGCAATGACGAAGTGAAAGTCATGGTGCGCTTCCCTCGCGAGGAACGCTCTGCCATTTCCGACCTGCAGAACATGTACATCCGCTCCAACGATGGCGCCTTCGTGCCACTGAGCAGCGTCGCCAAGCTGAGCATCGAACCGGCCTACACCAGCATGACCCGTATCGACGGCGAGCGCTCTATCACGGTCAGCGCGCAGGCCGACAAGGCGAGGGTTGAACCCAATAAAGTCACCTCAGCCATTCTCACCACGCTGTTGCCGGAAATGCAGAAACGCTATCCGGGACTGGATATCAAACTCAGCGGGGAAAGCGAGGAAACCATCACGCTGATGAACAGCCTGATGGTTGGCTTTGCACTGGCATTGTTCGGCATCTATGCGCTGCTGGCGGTGCCGCTGCGCTCCTATATGCAGCCGCTGATTATTATGGGGGTGATTCCATTTGGCATTATCGGCGCCGTGTTTGGCCATATTGTGACTGACCTGGCGTTCAGCATGCTGTCGTTCTTCGGCGTTATCGCCCTGTCCGGGGTGGTGGTCAATGACAGTCTGATTATGGTCGACTTCGTCAATGCGGCGGTGAAACGCGGTACGCCGATTATGCAAGCGGTGGTCGATGCGGGCTGCAAACGCTTCCGCGCCATTCTGTTAACGTCGCTGACTACCTTCTTCGGTCTGCTGCCGATGTTGATGGAAGACAGCCTGCAGGCGCAGTTTGTCATTCCGATGGCGGTATCACTCGGCTTCGGTATTATCTTCGCCACGGTCATCACCCTGGTACTGATTCCCTGTATGTACATTGTGCTGGAAGACTTCCATGCCCTGATCGGCAAAGGCCGAGATCTGGAGGCGAGTCATACGCCGGACGGTAAGCCTGAGGACGAGGATCAACACCAGTCCCACGCCCTGCCCGCTAACCCATCCTGATGGCAATCTCAGTGGCAGCGCGGTCAACACCGCGCTACCCTACGCTTTTTTCCCGAGCCCCGAGACCATGAACTTCAAACGTATTTCCATCGACGAAGCCCAGCAATTGCTGACAGAGGGCGCACAGCTGGCCGATATTCGCGACGAGCAGTCCTACCAGTTGGGTCATATCGAAGGTGCCAGCCATCTTCGCAATGACAATCTTCAGGCATTTATCGAGGCCGCCGATCCCGACCAGGCTCTGATTATCTATTGCTATCACGGCAACAGCAGTCAAAGCGCAGCGCAGTTTTTTGTCGAGAAAGACTTCACCGAGGTTTACAGCATGGACGGCGGCTTTGAGGCCTGGCGCCAGCACTATCCGCAAGTCAGCGGGACCGAGTAAGTCTCAACCCCACTTCAAGAAAATGCATGTGATACGCGGGCGCATTCAGCAATAAGAACGATGGGGCAATCGCCCCATCGTGATCAGGGCGCTGCGCAGAGCAGGCATTGCGCGTAAACACCGCGCGGATCGTTGAGCACCGGCAGCGCCTTCACACTGGGCAGCCACTGCTGCAGCAACGTCGATACAGAAGCGGGCAGCCACTGACTGCTGACAACGCCGGCTTCCATAATCCAACGCAGCAACTCTTCCTCTGGACTCAGGGGCAAGCGAAGCACACGGTGGCTGTCATCAGACAAACCCGCCAACTGTGCGGCCGAGGTGATGGCACCATCCAAACCGCCAAGGCGATCGACCAGTCCCAGTTCGTGGGCATCCATACCGCTCCAGACCCGGCCCTCCGCGATAGGCTTCACCTGCTCAGGTAACTTGCCGCGCCCTTCCGCTACCACGTTGATGAAACGCTGATAACCGTGCTCAATGCCGCGCTGAATGGCTCGGGCGACAATCGGGTCGAGAGGCCGGTCGACACGCAGTTTGCCCGCTACCGCAGTCGTGCCGATTCCGTCAGTGTGAACACCCAGGTCTTCCAGCAGTCTCTCTGCCGTGGGGAAAGCACCGAAAATGCCGATCGATCCGGTCAGGGTCGCCGGACTGGCCCAGATTTCATCGGCCCCCGCCGCAATCCAATAGCCACCGGATGCCGCCATGCTGCTCATCGACACCACCAGCGGTTTACCAGCCTGTTGCAGGGCTTCCAGCTCCGCGCGAATCACTTCCGAGGCAAATGCGGAACCGCCGCCACTGTCGACACGCAGTACCAAGGCTTTCAGCTTATTGTCCAGACGTGCCTGACGCACCAGTCTCGCCAGACTGTCGCCGCCGATGGTTCCCGGCGGCTGATCGCCATCAACAATATTCCCACTGGCGATAATGACGCCCACACCGGCATCATTATTCGGCAGGTTCACCGCGCGCTTGAAGCGCAGATAGTTGCGGTAGTAAACCTGATTGAAGTAACCGTCTTCGTCCCAGCCAACCTGCTCCGCCATCATATTGCTCAGCGTGGGGCGGCTGACAATGCCATCCACCAGACCATAATCCAGCGCGGCCTGCGCGGCGTCGCCACCGCTGCCCGCCAGCACACGGTCGATATTATTGACGTAATAATCGAAGTCGTTAACGGTGATATTGCGCGCCGCCACAATGCGGTCGCGATACAGATCCCACAGCGGCTCCAGCCAACCGCGGTTGGCCTCGCGGGCCTCCTCCGACATATCGTTGCGCAGCAGCGGTTCAACAGCCGATTTGTAGCTGCCGACCTTGAATACGTGCATCGTCACTTTCAGCTTTTCCAAGGCATCACGCAGGTAGTTGCGCACCACGGAAAAGCCTTCAATCGAGACACCGCCCATATTGTGGACCAGCACGCGGTCGGCATTCGCCGCCAGCAGATAGCTGTCCTGATCGTAGCTGCCGGACATGGCGACAATCTCTTTGCCTGACTCGCGAAAGCGTTGCAACGCCTCACCGAGCTCCAGCCCCTTGGCCATCCCGATATGCTGAAGATCGTCCAGCAGCAACAGCATGACCTTGATGCTGCTGTCTTCCCTCGCGTAATCCACCGCATCAATCAGGTCCTGCAACAGGGTCTCCTGAGGCTGGCCGTCCGCGCTGAGTTGCGTCAGCGCATCAACCGCGGTGTATTCCTCAACCACGTTTCCTTCGGGCATCAGCACCAGCGCGCCGCCGCCGGGAACATCGATGCGAAAGGCGTTGTACAGACTGAACAGCATGAAGCCGAAAAAGAACAGAAACAGCAGGTTCACGATCCAGCGACGCATCGCATCGATCACCGCCAACATGCGGGAAAAGAAACCGCGGTTTTTCTGACTCATACCTACTCCTGTTTACGCGGCATCCTGGCCGTGACTGCGTTGCGCTTGAGCGTGCCAGCGAATAAACGCCATAGTGCTGCAAAACAGCAGTACCACCAGCGCCAGCTCAACGTAATTGATCCAGACTGCAAAGGGTGACATCGCCATCGTAACCGACCTAGCGAAATACAACAGGCTGAGAAAACAAAGCCAAGCAAGCCCTTTTAGCTGCTCCCGAAAAACTGCGACGATGAATAATAACATTGGTAGTTCACGCACTAGCCATATAAAGAGGCTGGGCTTCCGGGGCTCCTGCACCCAAACCCAGGTGCTGAGGGTAAGGGAAATCAACAACCCCACATACACTACTTTCATCACAGCGCCACTGATTGCGGCGCGCTGTTGAACAGACATATCGACTTCCTTAACGGGCCCTTGAGCCCAGTTGTTGCGCCAGCGTCGCCAGGCGTTTGCCCTGCGCCCGCGCCAGGGCTAATTCAGTTTCATCTACATCGCGACCACTGGCGCCGGCAACATGGCTGGCACCGTAGGGTGTGCCGCCTGTTTCCGTGCTGTTCAACGCAGACTCGCTATAGGGCAAGCCGGCGATCACCATGCCGTGATGCAGCAGCGGAATCATCAT
Organism: Spongiibacter sp.; assembly: GCF_984394615.1. Lineage (NCBI taxonomy): Bacteria > Pseudomonadati > Pseudomonadota > Gammaproteobacteria > Cellvibrionales > Spongiibacteraceae > Spongiibacter > Spongiibacter sp. Next base: position 25,880 of record NZ_CFHTQA010000039.1, read on the forward strand.
GGTTAACAGCGTACTTTCCTGCCCACCGTGCAAGCTCGCAGACGAGGTAAATACCGCCGCCGGCTTATTGATCAAGGCACCGCTCATCCATAGCGATGAAGTGCCATCGAGGAAATATTTCATCGCGGCGGCCATGTTGCCGAAACGGGTCGGGCTGCCCAGCGCCAGCCCGGCGCAATCGCGCAGATCCTCTTCCGTGGCATAGAGGTGGCCACTGTCGGGAATATCCGGCGCTACCGCCTCGCAGTCCGTCGACACCGACGGCACTGTGCGCAGCCGCGCTTCCATACCCGCCTGCTCCACCCCGCGGGCAATGTGCTCGGCAAGACTTCGCGTCGCGCCGTGGCGACTGTAGTACAACACCAAAATATACGGCTGCTCTGCCATATCGGCTCTCCGTCAATCGATCAGCTCAAGAGCATTTTCCGGCGGGCGGCCCAGTACAGCTCGATCGCCGCGAACCACGATCGGGCGCTCAATCAACTTCGGCGCGTCGACCATTGCCTGAATCAACGCCGCCTCACTCAGCGACTCATCTGCCAGCCCCCGCTCCTTGTATTCTGCCTCGCCCTTGCGCAACAATTGCCGCGCCGAGATGCCGAGCTTGCTCAACAGGCCGCGCAGAGTCTCGGCGTCGGGGCTGTTTTCAAGATACAGCACAATCTCCGGCGCAATGCCGCGCTCTTCCAACAACTGCAGCGTTTGACGCGACTTGGAACAGCGGGGATTGTGGTAGAGGGTGTAAACAGACATGGCTCATCCTGCGTAATAAAAGATGAGCGACATTATACACAGCGCACTGCTGGCAACCATTTGGAATCGGAAATGATAAAACTGCGTTCACTTGTGCTCATTCTCAGCTGCGCCATTCTGCTGGCCTGTGGTCGCAGCGAGACCGCATCGGAGGGTTTGCCGAACACCGGGAACTGGGTGCTGATCAATTACTGGGCGACCTGGTGCGGCCCCTGCCGCGATGAAATCCCAGAGCTCAACACGCTCAATGCCGAACATGCAGACATCGATGTTTTCGGGGCCAATTACGACCGTCTGCAAGGTCAGGAACTGCAGGACGCCATCGCCGAGCTGGATATTCAGTTCGCCAGCATGATGGCTGATCCGGCAGAACTGTTGGCACAGGAACGCCCTCGTGTATTGCCGACCACGTATGTGCTCTCCCCCAACGGCGACTTGCACGCAGTGCTGACAGGCCCACAAACCGAAGAGAGTTTGCTGAAAGCCATGGGGCGCGACTAACGGCTAACCGCCCACCAGTGCCTGCTGCCACTGCGACAGCATCTCGGCACTGAAGGCAACGAGGTATATCTCTCTAAGACTGCCCGGCTCACCCAGCGCATCGCGCAGGGCCGACACCGCAATTCGGCAGGCCTGATCATGGGGATAAGCGTAAACGCCACAACTAATGGCGGGAAACGCCAGCGTGGCAAGGTCCAGTGCCTTGGCTTCGTCAACACAGCGCCGGTAGCAACTCGCCAGCAGCTCTGCCTCGCCCTGATCACCGCCGCGCCACACTGGCCCCACCGTGTGAATGATATATCTGGCGGCTAATGCAAAACCCGGACTGACCTTGGCATTGCCGGTCGCGCAGCCCTGCAAGCCGCGACAAAAGCTCAACAGTTCCGGGCCCGCCGCCCGGTGAATCGCCCCGTCGACACCGCCTCCGCCCAGCAGGCTGTTATTGGCGGCATTAACAATGGCATCGACCTCAAGCAGACAGATATCGGCCTGTATGGCGTGCAGTTCAGCGGGCATGTTTACACCTCATCTTCACGCTGGAGCTGAACCTGCAAACCGGATTCGGACGCTGACGCGGGCAGCTCGTCTATCGCCTGCGCCCAGCTATCAGCACCCAGTGGCGTATCGCCATCGCTCACGCTGACGCGCATGGGCCGACAGCAGACCTCGCAGTCTTCAACGTACGGCTCCCCTGCCAGGCTCGGGTCGATCAGCAGCTCGATGCGCTCACCACAGTAGGGGCAGTAATCTTTCCAGCTTTCCAACATGGTTCAGCCATGACGACAAAAACGCCATGCTGCCACGTTACAGGCTGCGGAGGTAGGCCCGCCAGCCGCCAAAATGGCTGATATCCGTCGCGCCGCGAATCCCCGATTGCTCGCAGATAAAGCCCGGACACAGCCGTCCGTCGGCCAGCCGTACTTTGCCGATACCCAGCGGCGCGGGAATCCCGGCCACAAAACTGCCAAGTTCGGCAAGCGGCATCGACCATACTTCCACCTCGATCGCCTGCCCCTGGCCGGACTCGGCCAGCACCATGGCCGGACGCAACGGCGGCCCACCGGGCAAGGCATAGAGTTGGTAATCAGGGGCTGACTGCGTGCAAAGCTGTAAGATGGCACCACGCTCACGAAGCTGCCAGTTCAGGGGCTGACCGTCCAGATGGGCGCCGCAAACCACCACGTCCACCCGCTCGGCCGCTGTCGAAGCATTCTCGGAAAGCGGTTCAAACGCGCGCTTTTCCGCGCCCAGCGGCAGGGCAAAACGCTGTTGCAGACGATTGCCAATCGACAGCAGCTTGCGGTCACCAAAGGCCTCGGCCACCAGCGTCAAGCCAAAGGGGAAACCCTCGTCGGTAAACGCCGTAGGCAGTGCCAAACCGCAGAGGTCAAACAGGTTCATATAGTTGGTGTAGTAGCCGGTATTGCTGTTCAGGGCGATGGGGTCAGCGTCCAGCTCGGCAATCGTATAGGGCCGCGGCGCGGTGGGTGTGAGCAGCGCATCCACCGAATCCAGCGCGGCCTGCGCCAGTTTGCGCAAGGCTTTTAAACGATACTGAAAAGAGAAAGCATCCCGCGCTGACGGCGCTGCACCGCCGCTGATAATCGTCCGGGTGACCGGCAGCAGTGCGTCGGGCTGCTCCTCAATCAGCGGTGAGCAGGCCAGATAGCGCTCCGCCACCCAGGGGCCTTCATAGAGGAGTTTGGCCGCATCGAGAAAGGCCGACATATCCACCTCGATCAGCTCAACCTCGTCATCTTCGGCAATCGCCGCCAGGCTCTGCTGATAGGCCTGCTCGTAGCCCGCGTGACCGAAAAAGGCGAGTTGTTCCGCTGGCATCACGCCCAGGCGCAATTTGCCGACGTGTCGTCCGTAATGGCGGGAACGGTTGGCGAAGGGGTTGGTGCGGCTGTAGGCATCACTGGCGTCCTCGCCCTCAGCCACCGACAGCACCGCGTGGGCATCGTCGACGTTCAACGCAAATACCGTCATGCAGTCCAGCGAGCGGCAGGCGGGCACCATCCCCGTGGCCGACAACAGGCCAATACTGGGCTTGAGCCCCACCAGATTATTAAAGCAGGCGGGCACACGACCCGACCCCGCCGTGTCGGTGCCCAGGCTGAAACAGGCCAGCCCCTTGGCCACGGCCACCGCCGAGCCAGAGCTGGAACCGCCACTGATCATGTCGGGGTCGACACTGTTTTTGCAGGCGCCCCAGGGCGAGCGGGTACCCACCAGACCGGTGGCAAACTGGTCGAGGTTGCTCTTGCCCACCGGAATCGCCCCGGCGGCAATCAGTGCTTGCACCACCGTCGCCGATTGCGAGGGGGTATAGCTGAAGGCGTCGCAGGCCGCCGTGGTCGGCACCCCCGCCAGATCGATATTGTCTTTAATGGCAAAGGGCAGACCAAACAGCGGCAGGCTGTCGGGACTGTGCCCGTCCAGCGTTTGCAGATACGGCTCCAGCTCCGCCGCGCTGAGGCGGTAAATCCAGATATTGTGGTCGTTGAGCGCGTCGCAGCGCGCGGCAATGTCGGCCATCAGCCTGCGCGGTGTCAGGCTACCATCGCGGTAGGCCTGATGCAGGCTGCGACGACTCAGTGTAGGCAAGGTCATTGGTCGCTCTCCCCTTCCAGAATTAACAGTGGCTGACCGGCACTGACGCGGCCGCCGGCTTTCACCACCACCGTTTTCACCCGGCCCGGCTGGCTGGCCAGCACGGCGACTTCCATCTTCATCGACTCCAGCAGCATTACGCACTGCCCGGCTTCAACGGTATCGCCCTCGGCCACATTAAGCTGCCAAACGCTGCCCGCCACCGAGCTGTCCACTACAATATCGTCGTCGCCAATCACCAGCGTATCGTCACTGACCTCAACCTCCGGTGCCTCGTAGTGGAACTGACCATCGGCATGCCAGCGCGCCAGCTCGTCGTCGAAGGCCTGCTCTCGGCGGCGAGTATGGGCATCGATTTCCGCCGCGTGCTGCGCAGTAAACGCTTCGTACTCCGCCAGCGAAAACTCGCCCTCCTCAGTACGCAGCGGGTAATCGCCCAGCGGGAAATCACGACGGATTTGCGTGAGTTCATCGTGGCTGACTTCGTAGAAGCGAATCTGATCGAAGAAGCGCAGCAGATAGGGCTCGGTAAACGCGGCCGTGCGGCGGTAGCGATTCCACATTTGCAAAGTGCGACCGACAAACTGGTAACCGCCCGGCCCTTCCATGCCGTACACACAGAGATAAGAGCCGCCGATACCCACCGAGTTTTCTGCGGTCCAGGTACGCGCCGGATTATATTTGGTGGTCACCAAGCGGTGACGCGGATCGACCGGCGTGGCGACCGGCGCCCCCAGATACACATCGCCCAGCCCCATCACCAGATAGGCGGCGTCGAAGACGATATCCTTGACCTCGGCAATGCTGTCGAGACCGTTGATGCGGCGGATAAATTCCAGATTACTCGGGCACCAGGGCGCATTGGCACGCACTGACTGCTGATACTTATCTACTGCCAACTGGCAGGCCTCGTCGTCCCAGCTCAGCGGTAGCCACACCGTGCGCGATGGCACGTGCAGGGAATCCAAGCGCTGCGATAAACGCCGTTCGCGGCGCGCCAGCTCGTCCAGCAGCTCACGCAGCGGCAATTGCTGCGCGTCGTAATGCAGTTGCAGTGAGCGAATGCCCGGCGTGAGTTCACGCAGCCCCGGCAATGGTGTCTGCTGCAAATCCTGCATCAGCGCATGGGCGCGAAAGCGCAGGCGAATATCCAGCTCCAGCGGGCCGTATTCCACCAGCAGGAAGTGATCTCCCGCCAGGCGATAAACCACCTCATCGCCTACCTCGTCCGCACTGAGGCGTTGAACGATGGGCGACGGCAGGGCCTCGACAGAGACCGGCGCCGCGGATTCGGCAGCGGCGGTGTTATCGCCAAGCTCATCACCGGCGAAAAAGGCCTGCTGGCAACGCTCAGCCGCCACCGCCGCGTCAACGCTGACCGGCACAAAGCGCAGCGTGTCCCCGGCGCGCAACTGGCCGAGTTTCCACAGGTCGGCGGTAATCACCGTGGCCGGACAGACAAAGCCGCCCAGCGAGGGGCCGTCCGGGCCGAGGATCACCGGCATATCGCCGGTGAAATCCACCGTGCCAAAGGCGTAGGCGTTGTCGTGAATATTGGACGGATGCATGCCCGCTTCGCCGCCACTTTGACGTGCCCACTGCGGTTTGGGGCCGATCAGGCGCACGCCGGTGCGGCTGGAGTTGTAATGCACTTCCCAGTCGGTGCTGAAGAACTGCTGGATATCGGCGTCGGTAAAAAAGTCTGGCGCGCCGTGGGGGCCATAAATCACCCGCAGCGACCACTGCGAGCCGATGTCCGGCAGGGCGGCCTGATCCGGGCTCAGCGCCGGCCCAGTGGATGCGCTCTGCGCCAGCGCCAACACATCGCCGGTGCGCAGCGCGCGACCGTTATGACCGCCGAACTGGCCGAGGGTAAAGGTGGAGCGCGAGCCGAGGTACTCAGGGCAATCAAGGCCCCCCGCCACCGCCAGATACGCCCGCGCGCCGCGCTCGATACGCCCCATGATCAGAGTCTGCCCAGCGGCCACCTCCACCGGCGTGTGCATCGCCACGGGATCGCCATCCAGACTCAGCGGAATCTCCGCCCCCGCCACCACAATGCGCGTTGGCGCACTGAACTGCAGGCTTGGCCCCTGCAGGGTGATTTCCAGCGCGGCCGCGTCAGGGGTGTTGCCCAGCATCGCATTGGCGAGCCGGAAGGAATAATTGTCGAAGGGCCCCGAAGGCGGTACGCCCACATCCCAGTAGCCGCTGCGACCGGGGTAATCCTGAATGGTGGTCTGGGTGCCGCCCTGCAGCACGTCGATACGCGCGGGCTGCCAAGCCAGCTGCGCAAGGTAGCGGGTTGTGACGTCGCCCTTCGCCACGACCGCGTCATCGAGCAGATACCGCAGATAGGCACAGTTACTCTCGATGCCGTACAACTGCGTCTGATCCAGCGTCTCGCGCAGGCCTTGAATCGCGGCGTCGCGGTCCGCTCCCCGGTAGAGGATTTTCGCCAGCATGGGGTCAAAATACGGCGAGACTTCAATGCCGCTTTCCAGCCAGTGCTCAATGCGCAGGCCCGGCAGCGCCTCACCCGGCTGGGGAAATGCCACATGACTGAGCAGCCCCGCACAGGGCTGGAAATCCCGGTAGGGGTCTTCGGCATACACCCGCAACTGAATCGCGTGCCCGCTGGCAGACAGGCCCTGACGCAGCTCATCCAATGGCGGCAGCTCCCCCGCCGCCTGCTGCAGCATCCACTGCACCAGATCCACCGACCAGACCATCTCGGTGACGCCGTGCTCAACCTGTAAACGGGTGTTCACTTCAAGGAAATAACACTCCTCGGTATCGGCATCAAAAATGTACTCCACCGTGGCGGCGTTGCGGTAGTTCACACTGGACAGCAGCGCTTCCGCCAACTGATACAGACGTTGACGCACCGGCTCGGGCAAATTCGGCGCCGGGCACTCTTCAATGACTTTCTGGTTGCGGCGCTGGGCACTGCAATCGCGCTCGCCGATGGCCAGCACACTGCCCTGACCGTCGCCAAAGGCCTGCACTTCGATATGCCGGGCGCGGGCAATGTACTTCTCCAGAAACACACCGTCGTCGGCAAAGTTGTTCTTACCCAGTTGCTTGACCTTGTTAAAGGCCTCGC
>NZ_CFHTQA010000040.1:0-32259 GCF_984394615.1 Spongiibacter sp.
CCACCGGAGCCTCCGCCGCAGGCTGTTAACCAGCTGGCGGTGGCGACGCTACCGGCAGAAAACAGCAGATTTCGCAGGAAAACCCGGCGCGACCAGCCCTTGCGTTCAACTTCTTTCAGTAATGGATTCACATTCACTCCTATTGAATCATCGCTCGGCGCCCAGTCCTGCCCCTCGGCGCTGAGATGCTTTCCTCAGTCCAGAAGACAAAGTAAAACACAGCATCATGACAAATGTGCAAAAGCAGCTGCCCGCGACTCACTCCGGACGGGGTCGTTTTGCCATACGTCAGGCAATGGAAACCATCGCCTCAAATCGAAGTAACTTCTCGGCGAAGCCGCCCTGGAAAATCGCAGTGACGAACACGGCCCCACGGCTACACCTTTAAATTGCCTCGCAATCGCGCCCCCCTATCTCCGGGGGTAGAACTGGCATTTGTGCACAAACTCACACTGCAGCGATAAAATGTGCTTGGCGCTACCAAGACCACCCGTTATTTTCTTGTGGCACCTCTACGTGCCGCTTACCTGGATTGCACAGAGCATCAGGAAGCACTGAGGCACCATTCGCCAGCCATCCCAACGGCATAGCGACGGCGAAACTCAGCAGTTTTGAAAACATATTATGCAGGGAGCATATTCAATGGCGGACTCATCACGTCGCGGGTTCCAGGGAGCGGGACTGTTTTCCAAGCACACGTCCTCTGTGTTTACTTTCGCAAAACCTCTTTCCATTCTTCTGCTTGCCAGCGGATTACTTGCCTGTGGCGGTGGCGGTGGCGGTGGCAGGGGCAGCAGCTCCGGCAGTATCGCAGCCTGCTCAGGGGCGGATTTCACCGCCACGCAATATGAAGCGGGGGATAGCGCTGAGCTGATTACCAAGAAAAGCCTCTCTCAGATTTATCTGATGCAAGGCAGCGATGCCCTGCCGCTGGAGAGCACGCCCAGCGATATGGGTTACTTCATTACCGTACCCATGACGCCCGATCTGGCCGCCAACGGTGGTACGGTGAGCTACGAGGCCGAGCTGGATGGCAAGCGCTGCGCACTGCCCTCGCTGGACGTGACGCCGTTGCCTCAGGCGGATGATGATGCCTATGCCGATGCGTTGGATGCATTGGAAAAAGCACTCACTAATATCGAATCTGCTCTGGCTTTCGATCCCGATACAGCCACTAGCGATGACATCAGCAAAGATCCATTCCAGTTTCTTGCTTACTGGCTACATGAAATTTTCTATGACCCGAAGAGCGAAATCAGCCTGCCCTATCAACGGAATCTTCTCGCCAGCCTCAGTCCGACAGACATCCAGTTCTTTTCACAAGTGGTGGAAAAGCTCGACCTGATCCAGACACTGGATGACCTTGCCACTGAATTTGAACAACCGATATTTGGCATCAATTCGCCGCAGGCTGCGAGCATACGCTCCACTCGGAATCAGCCTACTATCTATCGAGCGGAAACCTGCACGCACTATCTGAATGACCCGCGAGACTATAAAGTCAGCCTGACTGATGCGGGTTCGCTCTCCATTGCCATGAACATGGCCTACGAAGCACAACGCAAGGCGAAGAATGCCCAAGCCAACGCCGCGGCAAAAGCGGCTCAAAACACCGCACTCAATTCAGTGATGGCCGTGGCCAGCGAGGTAAAGGGCGGTGCGTTAGGCCTGCCACTGGCTGTACTGGGTACGATTGCCGGCTCAGCATCATTACGCGCAAATCTGTTAGATGACATGACCGCGAATATGCTGCCTTCCAAGATTGTTCATACCAATATTGAGGTCATCCCGCGTGCCAGCTTGGAAGAGGATTTTTCTGATGGACAAACCAATCCAAAATGGATTTTCAGCGTCAATGCGGAAAGCGAAACCTTTGAAATCGGCAAGCAAATTGCCGCCATGGTTCAAACAATCCTGGGAGCACCGGGCAGCCCAATGGATGGCAAAGCTCTGACGGGATATAACGAGGTAGCCAATCGCGCACTCTCAGACGCCAAAGTGAGCGACTGTGCCCTCACGGTCCCTCCACTGCTTTGGTCAAATATCCGCATTCCCGGCAACTTCGCTGAAGGCAGCGTCACTGGCGATGCCTTTGCCATCGATAGTGAACCTGACACCCTCAAACCCCTCACCATCGGTCAGGCGGAGCTTGCCGTACAGATGAAGTCGGGGCTGTTCCCCTCATACTCCAATACGCTGGCAGACCAGCGGGGAACAAAAGCCATTGAGAACCGCAAGAAATCTTTCGTGTTTTCTTCTGACCCCATCGTTGTCAAAAACCCCGGCGAAAGTAAAAACATCGATGTATTAATCAGCAACTCTTCGTTCCCGGAAAAGCATTCACTGTTCTACTCTGGAGCGTTACAGGTAAATGAAAGTCTGTCGGGAAACATCCTGTCACTCGCAATTGATACGCCCTCCGACCCGGACCTTTATCCGCTGGATATTACCATTCAATCCACCTCGCACAGCCTCGCTCCGGTCAACGCGCGAAGCAAAACGGTGCAAGTCGTCCTGCAAGGGCTGGAAATTGAAATAGAGGAAATACAATCCGGGTTTTGTGATAGCGGCACTTACATTGAGGTGAATAACGCGAAAGTTACTGGCGCCAAAAATGATGACACCGTGACGTGGACGGCAAGCGGCGGTACTCTCGTGAACCTCATCGGCAACCACATGCGTTTTGAAACCCCGCAGCCCGGCGACTACACCCTCACCGCCACCAGCAACGAAGACCCGACAATCTCCAAAAGCTTCGTCATCCAAGCCAGTGATTGCAGTACCAACATGTATATGTACGGCAAAGTAACCACCAATGTTGAAAGCCCGGATGTCTCCGGCAGCTGCCCGGTAAACAATCCTGACGACACTGAGGAGATCACCACTTACGGCGTAGAGGTAGACAGCTACAACAATATTAATCCCGGCAACATCCGCAGCAAGATGAGCACCTTTGGTCCCAGCCAGGCAATTAACTTTGATCAGTCCGACAGTGGCACTTACCTGCATTCTTATGACGTCAATGAGGTCTGTCATACAAAACAGATTGACCTTATCGCGAGTAGTTCAGGACAGGTCCGCAGTGTCGGCGACGGCAGAGTGAATTTTAACACCGAGCACACCACCAAAGGCGAATGTTATGCCAGCCAGGAAAGCGATGGCAGCAATACCACACTGTGTACCCTTGCGGGCGCTGGAGAAACCTACCAGATCATCTGGATGTTCGATCACAAACAGGCTCGCAGCTACAACGTGGTGAACGCCCTTAGCTGCACTGCGCCACCTGTTAACTACCCCCAAGGCTTCCCCACCTCGCCGGACATGGTCTACCAACTCCTTATGTACGACGAGAATAATCAGTTCGTAGACCCTTCGCTGATAACGACACAACCTGCGTTTTCAACGAATTGCCGAGCAGGTAGCCCACCCGGCGGTCATAGTTTCGATTTGCCAGAAATGCCGGAGGGATATCACGTGATGATTCTGTTAAGCATGGCCTACCCGGTGGGCAAGCTCCCCGACCTCAGCGGTGGAAATAATCCTGGCGCGACCTCGCTGCCCGCCAGCGGCAAGATTACGGGCTATATACAGGTTAAACCCCAGTAATCATTCAATAAAAGGCCTCCCCATCGGCGATAGGTGGAGGCCTTTTCATTAACGGGCATACATGCTGTCGCCTTGCCCGATAAAAACCAAGCAGCTCGGCTTAGCTGCTCCCACCGCCAGACAAGCACAACCCAATTCACGCTTTGATGACCTCCTCTCGAAACTCCCCCCACAATTTTGTAAGCTTGCCACGCAGAACATAACGCCGCCGCACCGACGTCGGCCGACTGATAATCAAAGATCCGCGGAGCCGTATCACGTGCAATCCACCCCGACTGATATTCGCGCCGAAGAGTCGCTGGCAGATCTCGCGTCCTATGTGTCTGCCGCGCGTGATCTCGAATCACTGACACGGCCAATGCTCGCCTTGATGGAGCGCGTTACCGGGCTGGAATCAACCTACCTCACCTCCATTGATGAGGCAGCCGGGCAGCAAACGGTATTGTTCAGCCACTGCTCTGAGCGACTGGATATTCCTGAGGGACTCAGCGTTCCCTGGGGAGACACGCTGTGCAAACGGGCGCTCTCCGAAGAAACCTACTTTGTGAATGACGTTCCCGAGCGCTGGAGTGACTCTGATGCCGCCCGCCAGCTTGGGATTACCAGCTACATGAGCCAGCCGGTCATCACTGCTGACGGTCAGTTGTATGGCACGCTGTGCGCCGCCAGCAGCCTGCGCGCAACGTTTTCGGCCGCCACCACCAACATCGTCTCCCTTTTCGCCAGGCTGATCGGCCAGCAGATTGATCGCGAGATGATGTTCAACCGGCTGATTGATACCAACAGCCGCCTGCTGAACAGCGCCAGTATCGACCCGCTCACCGGCGTTGCGAACCGGCGCGCCTTTATCGAACAGCTCGATGCGCTGCTGGCGGCATCCGACAGCACCGTGAGCGTGGCCTTTATCGATCTGGATGGATTCAAGGAAATCAACGACCGCTACGGTCACGATACCGGCGACCGCTTCCTGATTGAAATTTCGCTGCGGCTGCTCAAATGCCTTCGTCGCCAGGACATCGTGGCACGTTTGGGCGGTGATGAATTCGTTGTTGCTTCGCTCGAAGCCTCAGAAGAAACCTTGAAACAGCGTATTGAAGCGGAAACCCAGGGCAAGATTTCCCTGGCGACTCACTGTTTTCATTACGATGGCCCCAGCGTCGGGACCGTGGAGTCAGAACCCGGCGAGGATGCACGCGCCGTGATTACCCGCGCCGACCAGGCGATGTACGAGGTAAAAAAGAAGCGACGGTCACGCCGCTGATTGCCCCTAAATGAAAGCCGCCCGCAGGCGGCTTCTTGGCAAATGCCGGGCGCTTTTACTGCCCCAGATCAATCAAGGCGTCAAAGGCATCCCAGGTGTCATCACCGGAACCGGCGGGATCATCCTGAACTTCCAGGCTCTTCACCATCCGTACCTCTTCAACACCCAGTGAGCCATTGCCGACAATCGCGACGGCGCCAGCAGCATCGTCAGAGGTGGCGGTCTCAATTTGCGCCTGTACCGCAATCACGTGCTCACCCGACTCAAGATCTGTCAGTACAAAGTTAAACGCGTTCGCGGCCAGCGTTTTTATCGCCAGATCAACACTTTCATCTTCACACTCATCGGCGGTGATAGTGCCGTCGTCATTGGCATCATCACACTGTCCGGCAAACTCGGCCGTCATGGTTTGCTCACGCGAACAGAGCGTAATTTCGCCCGGAAATGCCAAACGCTCATTGGCTGTGCCGGGGTCCAGAACTACCCGCGCGCGGACGATCGCTTCAGCACTGCTGGTGAACGGCTCCAGCAGCGACGAGAGCACATAAGTCTGTGTGAAAACACCACATTCAAACGAGGCTTGTACAAACAGATCTTTCTGGCTAGGTGTTTTAATACCGGTACTCAGAACCGTCTCAAAATCAGACGCGGTTCCCGACAGCAAGACGTGATCGCTGGTCGCTGCGGAAAATTTAGATGACTGTGCATGCGCCACAGCGCTCAGCCCCATTGACGCCACAGCGGCGGCCATGATTACTTTTTTCATATTCCCCATAGTCATTTCCTCGTTATTTGAGTGGTTTATCACGATTGCCGGAACAGCAATCGAGGCGCAGTCTATAGCGCTGCTTTCACCAAAAATGTGACCACGTTTCACCACCCAGGCTAACTGCGGCAATAATGCGCGTTAGTTTTTTCTCCCACACAAAACGGCAATTCCCTGTGTGATCCGGATGCCATTTAGGGAACTTTTTCCGCGAAGACGAACAGGCTCTCGCGCCGGTTCCTCCTATACGTCGTTCGGCTTTCCTAATCCAAATGGCGGTATTTCCGAGCCGCCGGGCCTGCCATGATAGGTGCAGCACAACGCGCCCAAAATGCGGTGTAAGCTTTCCAACAAAATTCCAATAATCAGCGAGATCAGGAGAGAACATGTCACTTCCCGAGGCGATTCATATCGGTGCAGAAGAGCTGCCGTTTATCGACATTGGCGACGGCAGCCTGCTGCGCGTGCTCCAGGTAAAACGCGGCGAGGGGCTGTGGATTATCGAGAATATCTTCAAAGCCGGTTACGAGGTGGAGACTCACAAGCACACGGGCCCGGTGTGGGGCTACACCACATCTGGGGCGTGGAAGTACAAGGAATACGACTACGTCAACCGCGCGGGCTCCTTCCTCTATGAACCCGCAGGCTCCGTCCATACCCTGCAATGCATTGAGGACAATACGCGGGTGTGGTTCCAGATGTATGGCTCGAATATCAATCTGGATGCCGACGGCAATATCACCTCAGTCGTCGACGGACAGATGACTCTCGACTTCTATCTGGCAATGTGTGAAGCCGAAGGTCTGCCCACTCCCAATGTGCTTGTCGAATAAGGGGGTGGCATGAAGATCGATGTCTACAACCCCGACAATTACCTGAACGGTATTCCCCATGCGCAGTTTCAATGGCTGCGCGAGAATGCCCCGGTGCACTGGCACGAGCACCCCGCCGGGGGCGGCTACTGGGTGCTGAGCAGACACGCCGACGTGATGGCCGTGTCTCGAGACTTTCAGACCTTCTCTGCCGAGCAGGGCTTTGTGCTGGTGGACGACCTGCCCGAAAGCACGCTGGAGATGGCCCGTAATCAGTTGCTGGGTATGGACCCGCCGCGCCACGCCAAGCCGCGCCGGGCGGTGATCAGTCGTTTTACCTCCAGTCGACTGAAAGCACTGGAGCCGCAGATTCGCGCCATCGCGCAGGAGATCATGCAGGCGGCGCAGGGCAAAGACACGCTGGATTTTGTCGACGACCTGGCGGGCGACCTGCCGACCGCCGTCATCTGCCGGTTGATGGATATTCCCCGCGACATGTGGAAACAGATCCGCGACTGGTCCGATATGCAAACCTCTTCTTCCGACCCGGACCTGGGCGGCGGCGAGGAAGAGGTGCTGCAAGCCAGCATAGAAATGGGTACCTACGGTTTCGAGCTGGCCTGCGAGCGCAAGGACAAGGGCGGCGACGATCTGATCTCGCTGCTGATTAACCAGCAAGTCGACGGCGAACTGATTTCAGAAGCGGAATTCGCCAGCCTGTTTGTGCAGATTGCCGTGGCGGGGAATGAAACCACACGCGGGCTGATCAGCTCGGGCATGTATGAACTGCTGCAACGCCCCGAACTGTATCGCGCGCTGGAAGCCGCGCCGGAAAAACTGCCTGCCGCCGTGGAGGAAATGCTGCGCTGGACCTGCCCGCTGCACTATTTCCGCCGCACCGCCAGTTGCGATACCGAGATTGCCGGTACGCCCATCAGAGCCGGCGATAAAGTAGTGATGCTGTACAGTTCCGCCAACTTTGATGAAGCGGTATTCGAGCGCCCGATGGACTTCGACATCCAGCGTCAGGAAAACCCGCACATGGCCTTCGGCCACGGTATTCACCTGTGCCTGGGTGCCAACCTGGCGCGCATGGAAGCACGGATTTTCTTCGAGGAATTCTTCAAGCACTTTGCTGGCGTAGAGCTGCTGCACGCGCCGAGCTATATTCGCTCGAACTCGATCCACGCCTTTAAAACCATGCCGGTACACCTGCTGCCCCGCTGAGCACTACTGCCCCGGTCTGCCGGGGCCGATTCACTCACTACACAGGATCAAAAATCAGTACGGGAATGTGGCGAATATCTGCCGTGCGCTGGCGATACTCCTGATAATCGGGATACATGGCCTCCAGCTTTGGCCACAACTCAGCCTCTTCCTGTGCGTTGGCCTCGCGCATGCGATAGCGATTTTTCTGTTTGCCAATCTGAATCGCCACCTCCGGCGTGGCCTTCACATTCAGATACCACACCGGCAGTGTCGACATGCCGCCTTTGGACGCGGTCATCACCACACTGTCACCGTGCATGAGATACAGCAGCGGCACTTTGCGCTCCAGCCCGGACTTGCGCCCCACGGTGGTGAGAATCGCCACTGGCGCGCCCAGAAACTTTTTCCACAGGCGACCGCCGCTCCACTCATACACGCGAATCTGCCAGCGCCCGATGCGGTTAATCAGCCAGGTGCCGAATTGCTCCTGCTTTGCGCTATAGGGTTTGATGTCTTTGTTATTCATGATGCCCCCAGAGTAATCACTCACTGCGCAACGATTGTACGCAGGCGGCAACGCCCGGCAGATACCCCGAGTGAAGGAGGCGCAGACCGTCGCCTCAGTAGCGCAACTCCAACTGAAGACCCAGCTCTCTGGGTCGCCCGTAGGTGGCATAACCGCGCGCTTCCGTCGCGCCGATATAACCATCGGGGAACTGGTAGGTTTCAGTAATATAATCTTCGTCGGTCAGGTTGCGGCCAAACAAGTAGGCGCTCAGGTGCTCACCTTCCCAGCCAAGGCGCATGTCCAGCAATGTGCGGGCTTCAGAAAACTCCGTTTCTTTATTGCTGGGTCGCGTAAAGCTGTGTTCGCGGTGCGAGACATTCGCCGAGGCCATCCAGGCACCGACGCGCAACACCGCACCGAGACTGCCGGTAAATCGCGGCGCAAAGATGAATTCTTTGCCACTGTAATCCTCCCCCTGCGCAGTGTAATTGAGGAATTCGGTTTCTACCCAACCCAACGAGCCGGTCAACGTCAGTGGCGTCCATGGCTGCCAGCCCAGCGACAGTTCCGTACCGTAGAGTTCGGAGTTCGCGGCATTTTCAGTCGCGTAAAAAAGCCCCCTCAGCACAGGGACCTGCTGGTCTTCCCACTCCACATAGAAGACGTTGGCCGCCAGTTGCAGACGCTGCTCGGGGAACTCGGCGCGAAAGCCCATTTCGTAGTTATCGGTGTATTCCGGGTCGAAGGGGAAGACTTCGCCGTTCGAGGAATCCACCGACACGCCCCCGGCGCGGTAGGCTTGCGAATAGCTGAGAAAAAACGACCACTCGTCGCTGGCATCAAAGCGCAATGCGGCCTTGGGCAGCAACGCCGAGTAAGTGGTTTCCCCGCCCTGCAAACCACTGGTCGCAGGTGCCGCGCCGGTTGCAATCAGCAGGGGAAGAATGTCGATACCCGACTGGTTTGACAGCACATCGGTCCACCACTCGGCAATCTGTTCGCCGCCGAGCGGGAAACTGGCCAGCCCGCTGGGAACATTGAAAAACGCCTCGCCACGCAGGGAATCGAAGCGGCTGTTCGCATCGAGTTTTTCCCGGTCGTAGCGCAAGCCCAGTGTTGCGGTCAGGCGCCAGGGCAGCTGAATGTCCACTTCGGTAAACAGGGCGACGTTGCGTGCATCGCTGTGTTCTTCACTGAGAAAATCGATCTCCGCGTAGAGAAAATCGATCTCCTCCGGGATGCCCAGCAAGTAGCTGGACGGCACCGTAATATTGTTGGAGTAGGTGGTATTGTCCTTCTTGAAACGCCCGGCATAAACACCCAGCACACCGGTGTAGCGGCCGACACCGGTAAAGTTCAGTCGCAACTCCTGAGTCAGGTTTTCGCCGTCGTTGAAGATGATATTCTCGCCACCGTCGTCCTCCAAACCATCGTAATCACGGAGATAATCCTGATGGGTCGTCATGTATGAGGTCACGCTGGTCAGCGTTACTTTGTCGTTAAACGCATAGCGATTGCGCCAGGAGACGACATCGCTCTCCACCAGATCACGGCTCTCTTCATTCACCCACGATGTGCGGCGCTTGTCCGGATCGGTGCCGGAAACGCCCCGCTCGATATTGTAATCGGGCTGTCCGTCGCGGCGGTCCCGAGACAGCGTGAGCAGGCTGTCAAAACCGTCGATATACGCAGGTTCGTAGGCCAGTTTCAGACGCAGCACCTGCCGTTCAGTACGCGCAAAATCCGGATTATTGTCAGGCTGATGGGTCACAAAGCCATCGTCGCGATCAGCAATGCCTGTCAGACGAAAAGCAAAGGAATCTGACAGCGGCCCGCCACCGGCAAACGCCGCACTGCCCGCATCGTGCTCCGTCGCAATCAGCCGCAGGTGCCCGTCCCACTCCCGCGTCGGCTCCCGAGTGTTGATCACGACCGCGCCCGCCAGCGAGTTTCGGCCCTGCGAAGACGACTGCGCCCCGCGCAGTACCTCCACCGAGGCCACATCAAACATATCCACCACCGCGCCGTCCTGCGATGTTTCGTCCAGTGTGACACCATCGACCTGCACACTGATCAGCGGCGATCCCGTACCGCCGCCCGCACCGGCTTGAGAGATACCGCGAATAGAAATATTGCCCTCTTCATTCGACGTGGTATTGCCCGCGCGACGCAGCATATCGGCGAGATCGCGATCCCCCTGCGAGGCGAGACTCTCGGCATCAAAAACGCTGATCGACGTGGTGGTCTCCATCAGGCTGCGCTGAATTTTCTCGCCGGTGACAATCACCTCTTCCAGTCGTTTGGGTAGCTGTTCACGTTCGTCGGCGATCACGCTCAGCGAGGGAAATGACATTGCCAATGCCAAGCAACACAGGCCAGCGGTAAGGGAGATTTTCATATCGACTTCCTGTAAATGGACAACACGGGAACGCAATCCCGCCATTAGAGATTCCTTCGGCAGATTAAAAAGCAAATTCCAGGCCCGCCCACCAGCGCCGTTCCGGCCCCAGGCTGACCACATCAATACCTTGCGTGTTATAGGCATTGGCGTCTTTCCAATACGCCTCGTTCGTCAGATTGCTGCCGTTGGCAAACAGGGTGATGCCACCCAATTGCCAGCGCAGCGAGAGATTGAGCAGGTGGTAGGCCGGCAGTTCGTGTTCCGGCCGATTTTCCGGCAGCGACGGGGTGGCGCTGGCCCACTCCAGAGCGGGACGTACGATCAGTGTTTCCAACGGCCACCACTCCAGCGCCAAAGCCCCCGAATACGCCGGCGCTTTGGGCAGATGATTTCCGGACAAGTCGTCGCCATCGAGGTTGACGAATTCCTCGAATTCGCCGCGAATGACCCCGTAGCTCGCAACCAGGCCAAGATTGCTCAGAGCCTGCCAGCGCAGTGCTAACTCACCGCCGTTGATACTCGCCAGCCCCGCGTTTTCGATATAGCTATCCACGCCTTCGCCGCCCTGCACCTGCATGCCTTCCCAGCGGGTGTGAAAGAGGTTGAGCGAGACCGACAAGCCCGACGCCGGATGACGTCCTTTCAGCGACAGCTCGGTATTGCGGGTACGTTCCGAATCAAAGCGGAAATACCGGCCCGATACCTGGTTATAACCGTCCCCGCCGGGGCGGTAGCCTTCGGCATAAGCGCCCCCCAGATACCAGTTATCGGCAAGCTCGTAGCGCAGCGAAAACTTGGGGAGCACTTCCGAGAAAGACCGCCCCACCCGGAAATCGCCATTGGCGGGCAAGGCGCCCACGCCGCGCAGCACACCCACAGCGAGTGCCGCCACCGGGCTGTCGCCATCAGTAAACGTGCTGATAACCCGGCTGTTCTTCTCGCGGTCTGCACGTAGCCCGACACTCAGCGTCAAACGCGGGGTGAGCGCCCAGTCCAGCTCGCCAAACACCGCGCTATCAATCACCTCGGTGGGCGTCGCGCTGTTGTAGAGAATGTTGCCCAGCGGGGCGCTGCACAGAAACTCCACGCCGCACAGCCCCGCCATTGCCAGCGCCCCATTGATACTGGTGTAGCCGCGCTGACGGTCACCGTTGTGGCCCTCGTAGTAGTAGGCTCCGAGAATGGCCTGCAGACGTTCGCCACTGAAGCTGAGCCGCAACTCCTGCGACACATCGCGCGCCTCCTCCCACTGCTCGGTCGCCCCGCTTGCATCGGCGCCGTAGTCCTGGTCAAAACGGCTGAAGGTGTCTGACTCGACATAGGCGGTAATCGCCTGAAGCTGCCAGCGCTCGCCTAGCCAGAGACGTTGGTCCAGCGAAAACAGTTGTGACTCACTGCGATAGTCCACCGGCACATCAGCCAGCGCATGGCGGCTATTTTTCTCGCTGCGTGGCACGTAGCGACTGCCCTGATACTTGTCCAACTGCGTGGCGCCAAGTAACGCGGTATAGCGCCCGTCAACGCCGCCAGGCTGCCATTTCAGTCTCAGGCGAGTGGTTTTACTGTCGCTGCCCGCCCAGTCATCTTCCCTGCGTGTCGGATTGACGATATCGCCGTCACTGTCGCGTTGGTCGTGAACAATACGCAGTGACAGGGTCTCGGCAAGCAGCGGCAGCTCCGTGCCTAATGACCACTGTCGACGCCCCTGATTTCCCGCACTGGCCCGCCCAAAAAGCTGAGGAGAGTGATTATCCAGCGCCGGTTCCACCGTATTGATCACCACCGCGCCCGCCATCGCATTGCGCCCCTGACTGGTCGACTGGGGGCCGCGAAAAATTTCCACCGATGCCAGATCAAAGGACGCCAGATCGGCGTAGCCCATTGCCGAGCGCGGCAGTCCCACCCCATCAAG
Source organism: Spongiibacter sp. (assembly GCF_984394615.1). Classification (NCBI taxonomy): domain Bacteria; kingdom Pseudomonadati; phylum Pseudomonadota; class Gammaproteobacteria; order Cellvibrionales; family Spongiibacteraceae; genus Spongiibacter; species Spongiibacter sp. Next base: position 12,476 of record NZ_CFHTQA010000040.1, read on the forward strand.
CACCACCACCGAGGTCGTGCCATAGGCGGCGTAGGCTCCTGCACCGCTGGCACCGTAGCTGCCCACGCCGCGCAGGTTCATGCCGCCCACACCGTAATCGCTGTCTTCCAGCCCGGCATTGGGCGTCATACGGATAAGCTCATACACATCGGCGATGGCACTGCGTTCAATTTCCTGCCGGTCAATCACCGCCACACTGCTGACCGTCTGCTCAAGGCGGCGGTCCAGCAGTTCACCGGTGACCACAATCTCCTCCATGCGGGGCGCAGCCTGTACACCCAGTGCCTGCACGCCCAGTGACAGTGCCCAAAAGGCCATGCCGCCCAGCGCGGCCCGTCGTCGCTCAATAGAGATTGTTTTTATAATCATGCTCGAGTCCTTTCTGCATCAATCCACGGCTGACCGTCGCCCGCATGACCTTGGCGCCCAGCCCGCGCGTTTTGTTCAGGCGCACATGCGTGGCGAAAATCGTCGACGGATCGAGATCCTCCGCCGCGGCTGCGGCGGGCCACAGACGAGCACGCTCCAGCGCGGCGCTGTCGAGCAGCTCGCACTCGCTGTTACCCACGGCAATCAGCAATTGCGGTTGGCGCCCCTGCACAGCAAAACGCGCAGACATTACTGCATCGTTCGTCACGCTTGCCTCGCCGGAAAATACGGCACAGCAATGATGTCCCGGATACATCGCAATACCCGTCATCTGGGGCCGGGAGAGCAGGTTCTTGATGCCATCCATCCGGCGATTGCCGGGGCGATCAGCGAACCAGATCCGGTCGTCGTGCAGTTGCAACATGGCCCCGGCCGGGTCGCCTTTCGGGCTGACATCAACCGACCCGTCGCGATGCATGGTCGCCATTACCAGAAAGGGGCTGAGTACCAGCGGCGAGGTGTCGTCGGGCCGTTCCGCGCCCCCTTCCCAGAAGGCTGAACGCATCAGTGCCTTGGCGCAGTGCAGATAACACTCCGATACTGCAATGCCGATCACACCGTCGCGAAGCCATTGCACCCGCCCATTGATGCGCAGGGTTTCCCCCAGTCCCGGACTGAAAAACAGGGAACCAAAGCCCGCTCCCTCACGAACCTGCTGAGGGGCGTCCACGGTCGCCAGGGGCAACTGCAGCAGCGTCGGCGTCTCGCTTCGGGCAAAGCCCGGCAGACCACCCGCCAGCGTCGCGGTCACCCCCAGCTCGGCATCGCCAAACGCCAGTGCAGCCAGTGGTGCGGTTTCCAGCCAGCGCCGGGCGCAGTCATCGATATGGTCGATCACTTTGAGCTGGACCGCCGCCGGCGTCTTGCCAACGCGGGCAGCCAGTTCCGTTTCATTACGAATGTCGTCAGCCATCGCCTGGCCCTCCATGAAAATTACGCGACGCTTAGCGACGCTGCCCTCGGTGTTTCAGCAACAGTGCGCAGCCAGCCACCAGAGGCGCCAAGCTGAGCAGAAAAAAGAGACCGTCCCAGCTACCGTCCAGCACAAACATGGCCACCAGGCCTGCAATCGACACCATCGCCAGCAACAGCGGCACCGCCAGAGGATGACTCATGCCGACACCTCGCGACGGCTCCGCCGCCCGGTGCGCCGACGACGATCCCACCACAACCAGGCGCCATTGGCGGTAATGAAGAACGCCATCAGCGTCGAGGCCGTCCACAGAATTTTTAACGGCAGGCCGCCGTAATCACCAAAATGCAGCGGCTCCGACAGCAGGATGGCTTTGAAATACACCGGCACGCTCAGGGACTCCGCGATATCACCCGTTGCGGCGTCGACCAGCAGCACCCGGAACAGACTCTGCTCAATGCCCTCACCGCCGGTAAGCAGCACGGTGTAGTGCCGCGGCGTGGAGAAATCCGTGCCCGGGAATATCACCGTCGACACCTGCCAGCCGGGATCGGCGGCCGTGTTGGCCTGCTCAAACACACCCGCGAGTTCAAGCGGCGGGCGACGGGCATCCACGGCTTCCAGCACATCAAAGCGCTCACGATTGGCCTCGAGCGCCGTCATCTGCCAGAGGCCCAGCGCCACCGTGGAAAAACCGAGCAAAAAGCCTGTCAGCGTGACCACAAACAACCAGCCCAGCACGATCACCCCGACAAAATTGTGCAAATCCAGTTGCAGCAGCCGAGCGCCGCGTCCACGCCGAAGTACCCCCAGAGCAATGCGCTTGACGTAGGGCGCGTACACCACAACGCCTGATACGAGCGAGATGAGTACCAGCAGCGCGATCAGCGCGCCGACTAACTCGCCGACGGGCCCTAAAAACCACTGAGCATGCAGCTCCAGCAGGAATCCTGTCAGTGTTTGCGAACCGCTGCCATCGCTGGTCAGCGCCCCCGACGCAAGGTCGGCAAAATGCACTCCGGCATCATCAAACGACGACTCCCCCGCTACTGCCGTGACGATCAACAACACGCCGGGATGGTGCTCGGGATCGATCCCCACGCTTAACACCCGCTGCTCGGGATAGCGTTCCAGAACCGTGTCGATCGCGGTGTTGTATTGCGGCGCCCGGCCCTCGGGCAAGGCCGTGGCAACGGGAACCGTCTCCAACCAGGCGTCAATTTCCTCGTGGAAAATCAACACCGCCCCGGTCAGGCAGAGAATCAGAAATGGCAGCGTCGCAATCAGGCTGCTCCAACGATGCAGCCACAAATTCGCCCGGAACCAGCGGCTCCCCGACGCAACAGTTTGAGGTTTCATGGCGGTTACTCTGGCATTCGGTGGCGCGGAAGAATGACGTCGCAGCGAGGGCTCATCTCGCAAAATTTATCAAATGATAACTATTTGCATTATTAATTACCACCACAAACATAATGTGTCAGACGTTTTTTTCACCGCAGCTCTCCGTGTCAAACCGCAGCAAGCACGCTATGATGCGCAGCCGATATGCTCAGGGAAGCTCCGACCCATGCCCTATCTTATTGCCGTTACCTTGCTGTGGGCGGTGTCGTTCAGTCTGATTGGCGAGTACCTGGCGGGGCAGGTGGATAGCTATTTTGCGGTGCTGACGCGGGTGGTACTGGCCTCGGCCATTTTCCTGCCGCTGCTGCGCCCTTCACGCTTGCCCGGAGGCTTGATGCTGGGCATTACCGCCACCGGCGCCCTGCAGTTCGGTCTGACCTATATTGGGCTTTACCTGTCGTTCGGCTACCTGAGCGTGCCCGAAGTACTGCTGTTTACCGTGACCACGCCGGTCTATGTGGCCCTGCTCGACAATGCCTTGCTGCGTCGCTTCAGTTGGTCACCGGTGATCGCCACCGGGATCGCGGTGATCGGCGCAGGCGTCATCCGCTATGACGGCATCAGCCCCGACTTCGTTAGCGGCTTCCTGATTCTGCAGGGAGCCAATCTGACCTTTGCCGCCGGGCAAGTCGGCTACGCCCATTTGATGAAGCGCTACCCCGACAGTCGCGGCTGGGACAGCTTCGGCTTTTTCTTTATCGGCGCCCTGTTGGTGACACTGCCCGCCTGGCTGGCACTGGGCGACAGCAGCAAACTGCCGAGTACCGGCACCCACTGGCTGGTTCTCGGCTGGCTGGGGCTGGTGGCTTCCGGGCTGGGGTTTTTCTTCTGGAATCGCGGCGCCACCCAGGTGGATGGCGGTACGCTGGGAATTATGAATAACGCCCTGATTCCGGCAGGACTGATTGTCAATCTGCTGATCTGGAACCGCGACGCCGATCTGGGGAGACTGGCGATCGGTGGCGCCATTATCGCCCTGTCGCTGTGGTTGAACGCCCGCTGGCAGGCGGCCAAGCCCACTGCGCAGCGCCGGGCCTAGAACAGCAGCGCCCGGACGTGATCGTAATGGGCGGCAAAGTTGACCGTCATGCCCTTGCGCACATAGTCCGGCAACTCCTCGTAATCCCGGCGGTTATCCTCAGGTAGAATCAGCTTTTTGATGCCCACCCGCTTGGCGGCAATCACCTTCTCGCGAATGCCGCCTACCGGCAACACTTGCCCGGTCAGCGTCAGTTCGCCGGTCATCGCATAGCCCGCCTTCGGCGCCTTATTCAGCGCCAGCGACAGCAGCGCTGTGGCCATGGTCACCCCGGCACTGGGACCGTCTTTGGGCGTCGCCCCCTCAGGCACATGCAAGTGCACCATCGATTCGTTGAAAAAGCGCTCGTCGGCACCGAAGGCCTCAAGGTTCGACATCACATAGCCGTAAGCGATATTGGCGGATTCTTTCATCACATCGCCCAACTGCCCGGACAGTTGAAAGCCACGATTCAAGGTGTGAATGCGTGCGCACTCTACCCCCAGGGTGGCACCCCCCATGGCCGTCCACGCCAGTCCGGTGACAATGCCCACGCCACGCTGGGGCGTTTCCCGCTTGAAGATCGGTCTGCCCAGCCACGCCTCCACCTGCTCCGGCGTAATTTTCAAGCTCAGCGAGTCATCCTCAAGTAAGCGTACCGCCGCCTTGCGTACCAGTCTCCCAAGCTGCTTTTCCAGCCCGCGCACCCCAGCCTCGCGAGCGTAGCCATCAATCACATGGCGCAGCGCGGCGGCGTTGATCGCCAGGCGTTTGCGGTCAATCCCGTTGCGCTTTAACAAACGCGGCCACAGGTGCTTTTTGGCGATAGCGAGTTTTTCCTCGCCCAGATAACCGGCCAGCCGAATCACTTCCATCCGGTCCAGCAGCGGGCCGGGAATGCTGTCGAGCTGGTTCGCAGTACAGACAAACAGCACCTTGGACAGATCGAAACGCAGGTCGAGGTAGTGATCCAGAAACTCGCTGTTCTGCTCCGGGTCCAGCACCTCCAGCATCGCCGATGCCGGGTCGCCCTGATACGACGCCCCCACTTTGTCGATCTCGTCGAGCATGATGACCGGGTTGGCGGTTTGCACCTCTTTCAGCGCCTGTATGAGCTTGCCGGGCATGGCGCCAATATACGTGCGGCGGTGACCCTTTATCTCCGCTTCGTCGCGCATTCCGCCCAGACTGAAGCGATAGAACTCCCGCCCCAGCGCATCGGCAATCGAACGGCCTATCGAGGTTTTCCCCACCCCCGGTGGCCCCACCAACAGCACAATGGAACCGGCCACCGAGCCCTTGAACTTGCCCACCGCGAGGAATTCCAAAATCCGGTCTTTGACATCCTCCAGCCCGGAATGATGGGCCTCCAGCACCTTGCGCGCATGGGCCAGATCGAGCTTGTCCTCGGAGTACACCCCCCAGGGCAGTTGGGTGGCCCAATCCAGATAGTTGCGCGTCACCGCATATTCCGGCGAACCGCTCTCCAGCACCTCCAGCTTGTCGATTTCATCATCGATGCGGCGTTGAGCCGCTTCAGGCAACTGCTTGCCCTTGAGGTTATCGAGAAACTCCTCGGCATCGGCAGTACGATCATCTTTGGAGATGCCCAACTCCCGCTGAATCACCTTGAGCTGTTCGCGAAGGAAAAATTGCCGCTGGCTCTCACTGATTTTCTCGTTCACCTGCTCGCTGATGCGCCCCTGCAGCTCAGCCACTTCGCGCTCTCGATTCAGCAGTTGCAGCACCTTTTCCATGCGCCGCAGCAGCGGAATCGTTTCGAGAATATCCTGCAGTTCATCGCCCTTGGCGGTGGTGATCGCCGCGGCAAAATCCGACAACAGCGACGGCTCATTGGGGCTGAAGCGCGACAGATACTGCTTCAGCTCTTCGCTATACAGCGGGTTAATGGCCAGCAGCTCCTTGATCGCCTTGATCACCGCCAGTGCATAGGCTTTCACCTCGTCGGTATCGCGTTCGCCGATATTGTCCGGGTAGTCCACTTCCACCATGTAAGGCGGTTTGTCGCTGAGCCAGCGGCGAATGCGGAAACGTTTGAGGCCCTGCACCAGAATCTGCACCTTGCCGTCTTCCTGATGCGCCTGATGCACACGCACTGCGCAGCCGATCAGTGGCAGATCGGCGGGGTTCAGTTCGCGGGGATCACTGTCGCCACAGTAAATCAACCCCATCACTTTGTCCTGCATATTACCGACACGCTGCAGGGTGCTTTCCCACACCCCCATATCCAGCAGAATAGGCTGGATTTGCGCGGGGAAAAACGGCCGTTTGGGCGCAGGCAAGAGGTACAGCGTGGACGGCAACACCGCATCGGGAATGACCAGTCCCGTCCCCTGCTCATCGCTGTTCAACATTTCGCCATCCAGCACCGCATCGTTGGCGTCATCATCGATCATCATCAACAGTCTCTCATCCACACAGAAAGGCTCACCCTTTGTATATAGGATCGCGCGGCGATGATCTCAAGGGCGTTGCACGCCAAATCGCGAAGCGCGTGTAGTGGAAAAACCGGATACGTGCACCGTCAAAATTGCAACGACCGTCACAATTTCCCGTGCAGTTGTGACGATTCGGGCAGCTTAGGTAAATCTACGAATACTTCCCATCTGCCTCGGTGAGGATAGTTTCTCCATAGTTGCACGCATCGTCGTGGACAGCCACTTTGACAGGGAGCCCAGCGCGCAATGAGTCTCACCTCTCTTCAGCGAAAACGATGTACTCACCGCCTACAACGATCATGAGCATGAAACGTATTGCCTGCCTGAGTACTCTCACAAACCTCCCCGCCGGGGAGAGCGGCTCTGAGCAACTGATCGAGCTGTATAACTCCACGCGGGTCTACAACCGCGAACACGACGTGACCGGCGTGTTTCTGGTGAGCGGCGCTTACCTCTTGCAGATTCTGGAAGGCGACGGCCAGACCCTCGCGAATTTGCTGTACCGTTTCAGCCGCGAGTCGCTCAGCCAGGATGTCAGCGTGGTTTATAAAACCGACATCTCGCAACCCAAGTTTCAGAACTGGAGCATTCGCTTCGTCGGTATCGGCGACGACAAACACCGCGAGTTTCTCGGCAAGTTGCACACCCTGCTCGCCGGGCAGTTGCAACCGCGATCCGCCCAAGACCAGCTCCGTCTGCAATCTTTCTTTGGCGACCTGCCCTCGCCAGCCACCGCCGCCCCACAGCCTGCCACAGAGGCCGTGGAGCAGAGCGCGGCCAGCGCCCCGGCCCAGTTGCACAGCCATTATGAGAAGTGCCTGATTTCACTGTCGCGCTGGCCCAAACCCAGCCAACTGAAACTCAGCCACGAGCTGATCAAGCTGTGCTCGCGACTGGTCCGCAAGCCCATGCTTTACGAGCGTCTTCGTGCACTGGACATCTGCCAGTCCGAAGCCGTTCTGGTGGACTACCTGCAAAGCCTGGAGGCACTGGGCATTCTCAGCGCCAAACGCGACACCACCAATGTCCGCAATATCGCCGCGTCGGCCCCGGCGACTGCCGCCTCCCCTTCCCCGGCGTCCGCGCGCTTCAGTCAGGTGCTGCGCCGTTTCTTATCGACTTCAAAAGTGTCCTGATTAATGACGCATATGATCGAGCCTATTTATAAAAAACTCGCCATTGTCGGCGAAGTCGGCGCGGGCAAAACACAGCTGATTCATACCATCAGCGAGATTTCGCCCTTTGCCACCGAAGCCCGTTCCTCGGTCGACATCGGCAAGCAATACACCACCGTCGGTATCGACTACGGTCGTCTCACACTCGACGAAGACATCGCATTGGGGCTCTACGGCTTACCCGGTCAGGAGCGCTTTTCCATGCTCTGGGACATGGTCAAACAAGGCCTGTGGGGATTGCTGGTGCTGGTGAAGTTCGGCAGTGAATTTAACCTCGAAGCCTTCGACCGCGTGCTGAGGCACTTCGACGCGGCAGCGGCAGGTATTCCGCTGGTCGTGGGCATCAGCCACAGCGAGAACGCCAGCGAGAACGATATCGATGCCCTGTCAGAAGAGATCGACAGCGTGCTGGACAAGCACAATCTGGTCTCTCCGATTACGCCGGTCGACCCCCGCGATATCGGCTCGTCGCTGATGTTGCTGGAATTATTCGACGCCCTGAACAGCCAATTGGATCAAGAGCCCTGGGAGGCCGCCGATGCCATCTGAACACCCCTTATTGCCGGAGCTGGAGACGCGTTTTCAGCACTACGCCGATGAACAACAGGCCATCGATGTCATTGCGCTGGCCACCACCGACGGTTTCCCGGTGCACACCTACACACGCAGCCCCGGCGATTTCGCCACCGACACCCTGGCGGCCGCCGCCAGCACCCTGTACTCGGTCAGCAATGCAGTCGCGCAACAGATTCTGGGCAAACGCTTCAAGGTGACGTTTATCGAAGCCGAGCAAGGCAATGTCGCCTTCGTGGCGCTCAGCGTGCAGGACCGGGACTATGTGCTGGCAATGTCGGCAAAGGCGGCGATGAATATCGCCAATCTGCGCTTACAGATTCAACGTTTAGCTACTGAGATCAGCGGTATCGACCGCCCCGCCGTAGCTTGATGTTCCCCAACGTTCCCGTAGTGGGTACGAATACAACAATACCTTCCCATAGATGGAGAGAAGCATGAGCACAATCAACCAGGTTTTGGATGGCATGATGACAATTGACGGCGCACTCGGCGCAGCGGTTGTCGACTACAGCTCGGGCATGCTGCTGGGTTCACAGGGCGGCGGCGTCGACCTGGAACTGGCCGCTGCCGGTAACAGCGATGTGGTTAAAGCGAAGATGAAAACGATGAAGTCACTGGGCCTTGACGGCGGCATCGAAGACATTCTGATCACCCTGAAAGACCAGCTCCACATCATCCGCCCCAGCGCCAGTAACGAAGGCCTGTTCCTGTACTTGGTACTGGACAAGCGCAGCGGTAACCTCGCCCTGGCCCGCCGCAAAACGGCCGACCTTGAAGGCGATATGCAACGGGTATAAGCGACGCCGGGCAGCCGCAGTTACTTTGCGGCTGCCACGTTGTCATTGCGCTGAGACAGAAACGCCACCGCTTTTCGCTCGGCGCCACCTGCAAGCAGATACGCACCAATATGCCCGGTAAACTTCACCGTATAGGTTTCCACCGGCACCGACTTGGCTTCCAGCGCCTCCTGCATAAATGTCATCTGCTCCGGCTCGACCAACTTGTCCCACTGGCCGTGGTAGAGAAAGACCGGCGGCGATTGCTCGCTGACGTGATTCACCGGCGATGCCTCGCGCCAGGTCTGCTCCGCATCCACCAGCTTTTCACCAATCAATCCAAACACCAGCGGTGAGTTTGGCCACGCGGTCAAATCGGCGGGCGTTCCTCCGGCTACAATGCCGTTCAGGTACGGCGCCTGCTGACGGTCCAGTCCCGCCATCAAAATCAGATGCGCGCCCGCCGAGTAACCCCAGCCGCCAATGCGCTGGGGATCAATATCAAAGCGCGGCGCATTGTCGTAAAGCCATTGCAAGGCGTCTGACACGTCTTCAACTTGCGTTGGATGACGATTTTCCGGCGCCAGCCGATAGGTCGCGTTGAAGACCACGAAACCGGCTTTTGCCAGCCGCTTGCTGATGCCGCCCATTTCGCCCGAGCGATTGCGCCATCCCCCGCCGTGTACCACCAGCACCGCCGGTTTGATGCCGGTTTTCTTCGGCAGATACAGATCGCCGGTCAGCGACTGTCCGTCGACCTGCTTGTAACTGACCGCTTCCTCAACGCGGTACTGCGCCTCAGCGCCCGGCAGCGCCGCGCAACCTACCGCCAGCAAACTGCCGAGAACAATTGCCGCCGATGTCACCGTTACTTCTCTGCCTAATAGTGCGGTCATGGATACGCCTGTGCTGTTGATGGCTGATCTTCTTTAATCGCTGATCTGTACTTTACGCAGAAAGCCGCATTACTCGTTTTATTTATCCGAAAATACGGCGCCTCCGTGCCGAAGGCAGCTTAACACGGCACAGCGACACATCCTCCGCAAACACGCTATGCTGGCGCTGTTGCCCTTTGCTCACCACAGACCACAAGGAGTTGTGCCATGTTTCGCGCTCTGGGATTCCTGTTGCTGTTAACGCTCGGCAGTGCAAGCCACGCTGCCAGCCTGCCTGAACCCGGCACGTATCGGGGCCACACCGTCTACCGCGACCTTGCCTACGGTCCCGACCAACGCCAGAGCTTGGATATCTATCTGCCCGACAAACCCCGTCAGGCCAAGGCCGTCATTCTGATGGTTCATGGCGGTGCCTGGCGTATCGGCGACAAAGCGCAGCGCGCCGTGATCGATAATAAGCTCGATCACTGGCTGCCGCAGGGCTTGATCTTCGCCTCCGCCAATTATCGGCTGTCGTCAGCGCTGATGCCCCGCGATCAGGCCGACGATGTCGCCCGTGCACTCGCTGCGCTGCAGAACGTCCTGCCCCACTGGCTGGATAGCTCGCCGAGCATTTTCCTGATGGGCCATTCCGCTGGCGCTCATCTGGTCGCCCTGCTCGGCGCCAATCCAGAGCAGGCACGATCACAAGGCGCGAACGACTGGAAAGCGACCATCGCCATAGACAGCGCGGCCATGGATCTCCCCGCACTGATGGCGGCGCCGCATCCACGCTTCTATGACCGGGTATTTGGCGACGATCCCACACCGTGGCGCGCCAACTCCCCACGCCATCAATTAACGCCCTCCGCCACGCCATTCCTGCTGATTTGCAGCAGCAAGCGCGACAATGCCTGCCCTCAGGCCAGACAGTTTGCCGACACCGCAAGCAAACTCGACGTTCGCGCCGACGTCTTTGAGCAAGCCCTGTCGCACCTCGCGATCAACCGCGAGCTGGGCAAACCCGGCGACTATACCGACGCGGTGGATCGTTTTATAAACCGACACATCGCGACGCCGTAAAATCGCCTGGGTACTCCCCCCCGTAGGAATAAAGTTGGCACTAACGCCAGCAATCACAAACGAGGGGGAATCACTATGTATCGGCTACTTACCGCGCTGACATCAGCAACGCTTTTGGCGACACCCGCATTCGCGATCGAGCAATGGGAGGGTTTGTACACCGGCGTGAGCATCGGGGTCGGCTTCAACCCCGGCGACAATGGCGAACTGGAATTCAAGCGCGCCGATGGCAGCGACAATGAAGCCGCTATCGACGCCGCTTTCGGCGACAACTTTGACGGCAAGTTCAACGCCGGCAGCCTGACCGGTGTCGAGCTGGGCTACAACCTGCAACAGGGGCAGTGGGTATACGGCGCCGAGCTGAGCATCGCCCTTGCCGACCTTTCGCAGGAACAAAGCGCCTTCTCAGCCACCCCCGCCACCTACGTTGAACGCCGCGAAATCGATACACTCAGCACGCTGACCGCACGCATTGGTTACGCGACCGACAGCCCGTTCTTACCCTACGTCAAACTGGGCGCCGCCTATGGCGACGTCGATTACAGCTGGCAGGGCAACTCAGGCGCCTTCCGCGGTGACAACGGCGACGATGATCGCAATATCGGCTACCTCTTCGGTGTCGGTGTTGAAGCCAAGCTCACCAAGCAGCTCTCTGCAGCCTTTGAGTATCAATACATCGACCTGGGTGACGCAGATTTCTCAACGAACTTCAGTGGCGAGCAATCGATCATTGGCGGCAATAACGGAGCCTTCAACGCCTTTGGCGACGCCGCATCCGGCGGCACGAACGCGCAGGGCAGCGACGATGACTTCGACTTTCAGGCCGTACGCGTAGCCCTTCGCTACCACTTCTGAACCATCTTGTTCTGAGCCATCTTGTCGCGACGGTCGCAGGCCGTTGCGGCAAGCCCCGGCCCATCAATCCCGTCTACCAGCCACAAACAAAAAAGGCTCCCTGATAAGGGGAGCCAAGGTGGGTCATGAAATGCCTACTTTATAAGCGCAGAGTACGCATTCGGATCACCCACCCAGGCTGCTCAGCGTCGTACTAGTACGCTGCCTTTCTTTTGATCATCGGCACTATTTAAAATCGGCGGCGCTGTGGCGCTCGGGCACCTGCTCCTCTTCCGGCCCCCATACGCGGTTCACCCGGCGTCCGCGCTGCACGCCCGGACGCGCCTCCAGTTCCTGCGCCCAGCGGCGCACATGGCTATAGCTTTCCACATCCAGGAATTCGGCCGCATCGTAGAGCTGCCCAAGAGCCAGTGCGCCATACCAGGGGTAAATGGCGATATCGGCAATGGTGTAGTCATCGCCGCAAATGTACTGACGTTCTGCGAGCAGCGTATCCAGCACATGTAATTGGCGCTTCACTTCCATGGTGTAGCGATTAATCGGGTATTCAAACTTCTCCGGCGCGTAGGCGTAGAAGTGCCCGAAGCCGCCACCAAGGAAGGGAGCACTGCCCATCTGCCACATCAGCCAGCTCTGGCACTCGGCACGTTGAGCCGGGTCTTTGGGGTAGAAGGCATCAAACTTTTCAGCCAGATAGAGCAGGATGGCGCCGGACTCGAATACCCGCGTGGGCGGCTCACTGCTGTAATCGATAAGTGCCGGAATCTTGGAGTTGGGGTTGATACTCACAAAGCCGCTGCCAAACTGATCACCGTCCATAATATTCACGGTATAGGCATCGTACTCGGCATCGCTGATGCCCAGCTCCAGCAACTCTTCCAACATCACCGTGGGCTTTACACCATTGGGCGTTGCCAGCGAGTGCAGTTGCAGCTTGTGCTCGCCGCGTGGCAGTGGCTTTTCATGTGTGCTGCCGGAAATCGGGCGATTGATATTACTGAACTTGCCGCCGCTTTGGGCATCCCAGGTCCACACTTTGGGCGGGATGTAGTTGGATTCAGACATCGTGCAAAGCTCCTCGTCGATCGGCGCCCCAATCCGCAGGACACCAGAATGGCATCATCGCGCCCGGCCCCTTGGCCTGCTCTGGCGCATGCGACACAATAGCATTTCCTTATCAGGGAGACAGTCATGAAGTGTGTGCAGCTCCGTATCACCGGTAAGGTCCAGGGAGTGTGGTATCGCCGCTGGACCGTCGGGCAGGCCAAAGCGCTGGGCCTGAATGGCTGGGTGCGCAACCGTCAGGACGGCAGCGTGGAAGCACTGGTCTATGGCCCCGCAGATCAGGTCGATGCCTTAATCGCAGCCTGCCATGACGGCTCTCCCAAAGCCCGCGTTGAATCCGTTACCGCCACGCCCACCGAGCCGGAGCCAGTGACCGGCTTTCAACAGCGCCCCACTCTCTGAGGTTCAGCCGTCATGACGGAACTCTGCAACACCGCACAGGACGCACTCAACATTCTTGAATCCGGCGATACGCTGTGGTGCCACTCCATGGCGGCAACGCCCTACCGCTTGCTGGAAGCCCTGGCGGAAAAGGCCCTGTCGCTGCAAGACCTCACACTGATGCAGCTGCACCTCGAACACGCCGATGCCCTGTGCGCAGCGGCGCTGGACGGTCATCTGCGCAACCGCTGTTTTTTTGTCGGCAAGGAAATGCGCGAACTGGTCAACAACGGGCGCGCCGATTACGTGCCCATCTTTCTCTCGGAAATTCCGCGCCTGTTCCGGCAGAAAGTCCAGCCGGTGGATGTGGCCTTGATCCAGGTCTCGCCGCCCGACCGCCACGGCAACTGTTCGCTGGGGGTATCGGTGGAAGCCACCCGCGCGGCTTGTGACGTCGCCAAAACGATCATCGCCCAGATCAACCCCCGCATGCCCCGCACCCACGGCGACGCCTGCATTCCCTATTGCGATATCGACTATGCGGTAGAAATCGACAGTGCATTACCCGAACACCCTCCCGCCACCTTGAACGAGGTTCATCTTCGTATCGGTCGGCATGTGGCCGAACTGGTCGAAAACGGTGACTGCCTGCAAACCGGCATTGGCGCCATCCCCGACGCTGCGCTGCATTTTCTGCAGCAGCACGACAATCTGGGCATCCACACCGAGATGTTTGCCGACGGCATCCTCCCGCTCATCGAGCGCGGCGTGATCACCAATCGCAACAAGGTGGTTCAGCGCGGCAAGCTCGTCACCGGCTTTGTCCTCGGCAGCAACGCCCTCTACGACTTTGTCGACGACAATACCGATATTGCCTTCACCGATATCGAAGAAGTGAACAACCCGGCGGTCATCAGAAAAAACCCCCAGGCGGTGTCGATTAACAGCGCTATTCAAATCGACCTCAGTGGCCAGGTCTGCGCCGACTCTATTGGTAGCCGTATTTATTCCGGCTTTGGCGGGCAAGTCGACTTTGTCACCGGGGCACAGCTCTCCAAAGGCGGTCGGTCCATTATCGCCCTGCCCGCCACCGCGGCGGGCGGCACCGTCTCCAGACTGGTCACCCAGCTCAGCCCCGGCGCTGGCGTGGTCACCTCACGCGCGCAAATCGATCATGTTGTTACCGAATTTGGTGTCGCCTCGCTGCGCGGATGCAGCCTGCGCGAGCGCGCCAGAGCACTGATCGCCATCGCCCATCCCGACTTTCAGGACCCGCTCCATCGCCAGTGTTTCGACGCCGGTCTGCGTCTCTGAACCCGCACGACGTCACTCAGCCAGACTCTCGCATTCGCCAGATTTTGCGACTATGCTCCAAGCATCTAATAATTCTAAAAGGAATACGTTATGAAGCACCGCTCCCTGCGCACATTGCTCTCCGCCTGCCTGCTCGCCAGCTCACTCCCGGCGCTGGCAGACTATGAATCTCCCGCCGAAACCGACCTCGGGCTCTATGTCGGCGGGCAACTCGGCAAACTCAAAGTCGACGTGGACGGCATACAAAACGCCGATACGGTCGGCGTGTTGGTGGGCTATGGTCTCGGCTTTAACGGCGTATCGGTGGAAGCCGAATACAATACCGGCGATGGCGACATCAATATTCTCGGCAACACTGGCAGCTACGACGCAGACACGCTGGGCCTGTTTGTTGCCTACCGCACTCCGGGGCCGGCTTACCTCAAAGCCCGCGCGGGTGCCGTCAGATCGGAAGTGGAAGCTGACATCACGGGGATGGGACAGACCGACGAAAGTGAAACCGAATTCTCCATGGGCGTTGGCGTCGGCATCCGCCTCGACAACTTCCGCATCGAAGGGGAATTCAGCAAAGTGGACAACGATGCCAACCTGCTCAGCTTCGGCCTGATCTACCAGCTATAAAGCACCTTCTCGGCGACTGAGGGCAGTGGCGGAAAGTCATTGCCCTCGGCGCGCGAATGGCACATTATTTCTGCTCCAAGGACGTTATCCCCACAAGGAACTGTGTATGAAACCCCTTATTCCGTTTGCTCTGACCTCAGGGCTTATTCTCGCATCCGCCATGCCCGCCGTGGCAGAAACCTCCGCGGCGGAGAGCGGCCCCTATCTCGGCGCCAAAATCGGTCGGCTCGACATTGATGCTGGCTACGAGGTAGACGACCCGGCAATGACCGGCTTCGTTCTCGGATACAACTTCGGCGGCTGGGCCATTGAGCTTGAACGCAACAGCGGGGAAGGCTCGCTGACCGAACCCTTTGGTGGCAGCAGCTATGATTTCGATGTGGACACCACCGCCGCCTACTTCGCCTACCGAACAGAGGGCGAAGTCTATTTCAAAGTCAAAGCGGGCTGGCTAGAAGAGGAAATCGCGTTTGACTACGAGAATGAGAACATCAACGAATCCGACACCGGCTTCAGTGCCGGTATCGGTGCGGGGTTTCGCGGGGAAATATTCCGCATCGAGCTCGAAGTCACCCGCATCGAAGAAGACGCGATTCTGCTGGGTGCCGGGCTGATCGCGCAATTCTAGCGAGACAATATTTCATCAGTCACACGCAGTGCCGCTATGCGTCGAGCATGGCGGCCAGCTTCTGTTTCATCGGCAGCACCCAGTTGTTCTTCAACTCCGGCGACAACAGCCCCTGCGCCTCCAGTTCATCACACAAATGCATCTGATGCGCGAGATCAAACATATCCAGCTGATGGATAATTTTCCCGCCGTCGCTAAAGGTAATAAACGATACGCCCGGCGTTTCGAAAAACTCGCCATTGTCTCGTCGGCCAGGTCCGCGATTCATCCAGTGGGTGATAATCCGGTTGTCGGTTCCCACATAGACGCCCGCATAGGGAAAGGTCCACGCTTCCCAGCCCTTCTGCATATCGCGGCCATAATGCGTGGCTTTAATCTCTTCCGTCCCGCGCGCCGTCACATTCATGGTCCCCGCATACTCGCAGGTATAAATGCAGTCGCGGTCGTATAGCTCGTCGACGAAAAACGTCCACTCATTCGTCTCGTCAGCCTGCCGGTGCGCGCGAATCAACTTGTCGGCCAGCTCGCGCAGGGCCGTTTCACTCAGTGCCATAATCTGTTCCCTGTTATTGTAAGAGGATGAGAACCGGTTCGTGCTTTAGCCTATTTCTCCTCAACCGACCGGAACATCCTCCCTTTTAGTGATATCTATTACACAACGGCGCGGCCACGGCCGCACCGCTCCAGCGCAATAACAAATGGGGAATGCATGATGAAAACCTACAGACGCACACTATTGCTGCTCGTCAGCACTGTCGTTTTCGGAAGCGGCGCTGCCTTTGCCAAGCCGCCAGAAGGTGCGGGGAACAACGGCAAGCAAACACCGCCCGGCCATGCAATGAAACAAGGCAAGCAGGGCCACTACGATGGAGGCCGCTACTTCAGCGACCGTCGTACCAGCGACATCCGCCAGTATTACAGCGACACCGCGCGCAGCGGCAAATGCCCTCCCGGACTGGCGAAAAAAGGCAACGGCTGCCAGCCGCCGGGACAGGCTAAACAGTGGCAGCGCGGCCACCGTCTGCCCGACGATGTGCGTTACTACGATTTGCCTCATGCCCTGCTTCACGAACTGGGCCGTACGCCCGAAGGCCAGAAATTAGTCCGTGTGGGTACGGATGTACTGCTGATCAGCACCGCTACCGGCGTGGTTATTGATGCACTCGAAGACCTGTTTTAGGCAGACCGAACGAAGGTGATCCGTCATTCGAGGGATCACCTTCATGCCGCTTATTCCTTCACCGCGGCCAGAGCCGTTTCCTGCCGCCGGAGCAGTCGCAGCGGATTAAACTCCGAATGGATTGCCAGCCCGAACAGGATCATTCCCGCACCGACAAACATGCCGGTAGAGACCTGCTCGTCATTGACCAGTACGCCCGCCGTCATTGCCAATACCGGGGTAATCAGCGGAATGAGCGACACGGCCTCCACACTCATTTCCCGCAGAATAAAGTAATACGCCGCGAAGCCCACCAGCGAAGCAAACAGCGCCAGATACAGCAGCGATGCCAGCGATACTGGACTGAATACAATCGGTTCCACCCCCACCACAAAGACCCAGCTCAGCAACATACCGGGCAAAGCAAAAGCCATCGCGCCCAAGGCTTGCTCGAAGGGCGGCACACTCAACTCGGCATTGAGCTTTTTCACCCATAGCGCAC
The DNA here is from genome assembly GCF_984394615.1 of Spongiibacter sp. Classification (NCBI taxonomy): domain Bacteria; kingdom Pseudomonadati; phylum Pseudomonadota; class Gammaproteobacteria; order Cellvibrionales; family Spongiibacteraceae; genus Spongiibacter; species Spongiibacter sp. The sequence goes on from NZ_CFHTQA010000040.1 coordinate 29,706, forward strand.
TGCCGGAAAACAATATATTGGATACCAGCATTAAGCCGATTCCGGTCAGGCCATCACCGCTAAGCGCCGCCTTATCGAAAACGATACAGCCCAGCCCCAGCGCGGCAATACTCAGTGCCAGCAGCTTGCGGGGTCGAATCAGGTTCTCGCCAAGAATGGGTTTAGCCAGTAACAGCGTAAAGAACGGCGACAGACCAAACAGCAGGGACACCAGCCCCGAACTGATGTGTTGTGTCGCCATGTATACCAGCGCCATATTCGGGAACAGACTGATCGACGCCGCGAAATACAGTTTGCCATTGCGGCGTACCGACAGCCCCGCCAGACCAAACAGTGTGCACACCGCGCTGCCCACCATAAAGGCGAGTGCAATACGCAGGCTGAGTGCGGCCATCGGGCTGAGGGTATCGCCCCCTAGCTTGATCGACAGTGGCGTGGTCGCCCAAATGAAGATGACCAACAGATAGGTCAATTTCACAAACATGATGGTGTCCCTGTATTTTCCCCTACACGTTTTGGGGAGAGGACAGTTTTCCAAGGCCAGAACGACAAAGGCCGCGGGAGAACTGTCCGCGGCCTTTGAAAAGAAATCTGCTGTTTAACGCTGCATCATCTCTGGGCCGCACGCCATCGCGCCACGCGCACAACGGCGCGAGCGACGACAGACATCTTCGGGGCCCAACAATTTTGCATGGCAATACATTCAGAGATTCAGATTGAAAAGCACTATAAGGCAGCGCCGTTTGAGCGCGCAAGCATTAATTGCGCGACGGGATACCAAGGCGGTAAGCCGTCGTCAGCAAGCCATACTCAGGCGGCGTACTCCTGATCCAGATACGCCAGAATATCCGCCGACTCAAACATCGCCACACCGGTATTCGGGTCCACCAGATACGGCACCTGACTGCGCCCGGTCAACTCAAACAGGCGGCAGCGGTTGTCGCTGGTGATCGGCGCATCGGGAAAGAATTTTTCGCGCACGACTGGCGGCCCCATTTCCTGCCAGCGCGACTTGGCAAAATTGCGCAAATGATAGGGAAGCTCCAGCTCGCACAGGCGCTCGCGCACCAGCCGGGCATACGGACTGGACTCGAAACTGTACAACTCCAGCGGTTTAGCGGGCGCCACCGAATCGCGGGCACTCAAACCATGCGTGGCAGGCAAGGAACGCCAGCCGGTAGCGACATGCGAGCCCAGCAACTGGGCCGCACGACGAACACCACGCGGTGCCTTTCGCCCATCACCGTACTCCGCATAAAGGTAATCGATAATGTCTGCCGACTCCTGCAACACCACACCGGTATTCGGATCTTCCAGCAGCGGGAACTGACTCTTGCCGGTTAAATCCAGCGCCTCGGTGCGAAAACGCATCCCGCCCTTGGGGCAGGGATAAACCATCGCATCCAGATCCAGCTCCGACAGCACTTCGCGCACCAGCCGACAAAAAGGACAGGCTTCAAACTCATAGAGCTTCAGCAGCTTTTCGGGCTTTTTTTGCGCCCCGTTAAAGGCCGCCGTACCACGCCAGGCACGGCTGGAACTGGCAAAGACCGATGTCGCAACATCCAGCGCTTTCATAGTGACTCCCCCAAAGAATAATTATGTGACTACGCTAGCACCGCGTACTGCTGCGACTTGTTATGTGCCAATAGCAAAGTAAACCCCAAGCAAAGCTACAGCTATGCTAAGCAGTGATAGCTGGTGCCTGCGCTGAATCGCAGCCCATCCGGAATCTGTTAGCTTCCAATAATCTTCTCGGGACTGAAAAGGCTGTGAGGGGTTTATCTCGCCTTTGGCATCAATCTGGCCAGTAGGCATGGATTCATGGAGGATCTCAACCCACCCCCTGATTTGAGCCGTTAGTATCAAGGTTTTCGTTACCTCATCATGATCAACAGCACGCTCGATTACCGGAACATTTCCAGGCTGCAAAATCATCGTCACTCGCTGCCGAGCAATTTTCTTAAGGAGTCTATGCATCTTGAATTCAAAGATGACGTTGCTAAACACACATTCTCCTCATTGCACATAACGCCCAGTTCAGCCGCGACAGGTACGGAGCAGCTTTTGTGTTATTGTTTGAGCGCCAGCGAGTAACACAAAAGATGCGTAGCGCCTGTTGTCGGTCTGCAACTGATTGTTATGTGCTTTACAATTCGAACTCTTCCGTCCGAAGCATTTCACTGCCTCGGCGAACCGTAAGCACGGAAATTTTTCGGACGCGTTCATCGACGCCGTAAATTACTCGGTATGCGCCGTAGACGATTTCTCTAATTCGCTCAAGTCCAACCTCAGGAACTTTGCGCCCGCTCATCGGGTGCGACTTTAGGCGCTCCACCGATTCGAATAATCCGTCCACCCACGTTTCCGCCGCCGAAGGTTTATCTAAAGCTATATAGCTGGCAATTTCACTGACGCGTTCAAGTGCAAGCGGGGACCATTCCAGATTCACTGACGCAAATTCCTCAAAATCATATCCTTTGCCTGGGCGTGAGGAACGCCTTCGCCCACCTCAATCTGCGCCTCCGAACGATGGATATCTTCGAGCAACTCC
>NZ_CFHTQA010000041.1:0-32207 GCF_984394615.1 Spongiibacter sp.
TCCGCAGGCTTATGTTGCGCAGTATGCGGTCGCGCCATCGCACACCGCCGTATTGGACGGCGACAAACTCGGCAGTCGCCCCATGCTGCTGCGCGGCTACACCGTTGCGGCTGGCAGTTCTTACAGTGTGATGCCGGGTGGGCTGACGCATGTCGGTGCCTCGGCTGACACCCGGCATATTGTCAGCCACGGGGGGGGCAGCAAGGACACCTGGATTCTGGCCTCCGAACCCGAGGCGCAGATCAGCAATATCGACGGGGAGCAGAGTCGCGGGCCAGAGGGCAGCCTGAGTCTGCCCAGCCGGGTGGTGGAGAACCTGTTCTGGTTTGGCCGCTATGCCGAGCGCGCTGAATCGGGGCTGCGCCTGACGCGAACCATCTTTGAAGAATTGCACAGCATTGAGCCGCTCCCAACGGAGATGCTGACAACGCTGTTGCAAGCCGTCACACACATCACCGATACCTATCCGGGTTTTACGACCGAAGAAAACCTGCAGGCGCCCGAGCAGGAGTTGCTGGATGTCGTCGCGAATCGTGCGCGAATAGGCAGCATCGCCAGTAATCTTGAGTCGATCCTGCACGCCGCTGATGGTGTGAAAGAGTTGTTTTCGACCGACATGCTGCGACTGATCAATGATATTCGCGACGGCATGGATTACCTCAACCGGCATCTTGCGCGGCAATTGCAGTCGGCGCCGGAAGAGCTGTTTGATCCTCTCGTCACCACCTTGCTGGCCCTGTCGGGCTTGAGCCAGGAAAGCATGGTGCGGTCGCGCGCCTGGCGATTTATGGAGATGGGGCGACGCATTGAGCGCGCCCTGCAAAGTCTGGAGCTGCTTCGCCATACCCTGGTGCCGGGGGTGGAGGCAGATGGCCCGATTTCCCTGCTGAAGCCGGTACTGGCCAGTCTGGAATCGCGGATCGTCTACAAGCGCTATTACCGCAGCGGCTACCGGCTGGAGAAAGGGCTGGAGCTGTTATTGTTCGATCACGAAAACCCGCGTTCGGTGGCCTTCCAACTGGATTCCCTGCAACATCATCTGGAAGCCCTGTCGGCATCGGATTCTCGCCTGCAGATGGGACAGGATCGGCGCTGTCTGCTCAAAGCGGCCAATACGCTGCTGCTGTCTCAGCCAAGCGAGCTGGCGCAATGCGATGTCGAAAACGGTCGCCATGTACAACTGGAAGCCCTGCTGCTGGCGATGGAAGAAGATTTGAAGGCGACGGCACAGGCGATTGCCGACCGCTACTTTGACCATACCGCGGGGCCGCAGCTGCTGGATCAAGGGGGGCGCCTGTCATCATGAAATACCGTGTCAGTCATACCACCGCATACGACTATGCCGATCAGGTCAGTCGGGGCTACAGTCTGGCCTATCTGATTCCGCGAAATACTCTGGTCCAACGCGTGTTGCGCAGCGAAGTCACCATTTCCCCTCATCCTAGCATCAAACAGCATCGCCAGGACTATTTCGGCAATACGCTGCTCAGCTTCAATGTGGAAGAGCCGCACAAGCGTTTGGAAGTGCGTGTGGATAGCGATGTGGAGGTCGACCCCGCTGAACGCAACCTGTTCAGCAGTTCGACCAGCTGCGTCGAGGTGCGCGCGGCGCTGGATCAGTGTGCGTTTGCCGACGATATTGAGGCGGTGGAATACCGCTATGATTCGCCGATGATTATTGCCAGTGCAGAGCTGGCAACATTCGCTGCCGACCTGTTCGCCGATGGCGCGCCGTTTATCCGTGCGGTGCAAACCCTGAATGAGCGTATTTTCAAGGATTTCATCTACGACCCCGGTTTTTCCACGATCGCCACGCCTCTCGATGAAGTCATGGCCCAGAAGCGCGGTGTCTGTCAGGACTTTGCTCAGCTTGCCATTGGCGCGCTGCGTAGCATGGGTTTTGCGGCGCGCTACGTGAGCGGTTATCTGGAAACCCTGCCGCCGCCGGGACAGGAAAAGCTGAAGGGCGCCGATGCCTCCCACGCCTGGTTTGCGGTGTATGTGCCGGGTGTGGGCTGGTTTGATTTCGATCCCACTAACGGCATCGCGGTGGCGGGCAAACACATCACGACGGCCTGGGGGCGTGACTACAGCGATGTAACCCCCCTGCGCGGCGTTGTCTTTGGCGGTGGTGTTCAGCAGCAGATGTCCGTTGCCGTCGATGTAGAGCGTATTGATCTGGACGGCGGCTCGCCGGCGCCGGGCAATACTGCCCAGCAACAACAGTCCTCCTAAGCACGGCGCTGGGCGATGCTCAGCGCCCCTATATTCCCCATTGCATTGCCGTCGTCGCTAGCCAGTTTGGGTGATGGCAGTAGAGCCAAATCCTGTCAGTCTTGCCGCCTGGAAACTAATCGCAGGTGGAACGATGAGCACAGACAATAAGATTATTCTCGTTACCGGCGCCTCGCGTGGTGCAGGCAAGGGTATTGCTTTGGCATTGGCCGAGCCGGGCCAGGTGATCTACGTGACCGGACGCAGTCAGTCAGAAGGCGACGCACCGCTGCCGGGTACGGTATTTGCCACGGCTAAAGAGATTGAAGCGCGCGGCGCGACGGCGGTGCCGGTCGTTTGCGATCACAGCGATGACACGCAGGTAAAGGCGCTGTTCGAGCAGATTGATACTGAGCAGGGCAGGCTGGATATTCTCGTCAATAACGCCCTGATGGTCCCCGATGGTCTGACCCTGCCAGGGCCATTTTGGGAAAAGCCCCTCGGCCTGCAAGACATCCTCAACGTCGGCTTCCGTTCCAGCTATGTCAGCAGCTACTACGCGGCACCGCTACTGCTCCGCAGTGAGCGCGGGCTGGTGGTCAATACCTCGTCAGCGGGTGGTGGTTGCTATATGCACGGCCCCGCCTACGGCGCGGGCAAGGCCGGTGTGGATAAAATGGCTCACGATATGGCGGTGGATTTCCGCCCTTTCAACGTTGCGGTGGTCTCGCTGTGGATGGGGTTGCTGAAAACCGAACGCAGCATGGCGGTATTTGAGGCGCAGCCCGAGCTGTATGCCGATGCGGTTGCCATGGCCGAGTCTCCTGAATTCCCCGGCAGGGTCATCAATGCTCTGTATCGTGATGAGGCATTAATGGCGCGCAGTGGCGGGGTGTTCTATGCCGCTGAGTTGGCAGAAGAGTATGGCGTGGTTGATGTCGACGGTAATCGTCCTCCGTCGCCACGTGCGATGCTGGGTGGCCCACTGAGCTACAGCGACGCGGTCGTGGAGTGAGTGGAAGCGGCGCAGAGCTGTCATCCGTTTGGGGGATTAGTGCGCGCCGGGCAGTTCTATAGAATTTTGCTTTTAAAGAAAAGGGTTTAGCGCCGTTTTCAGCGGGCTGGAAAGCATAACAATATTGACTGAATGAAAGGCGAGCAAGCATGAGCGAACGAGTCGCGGGCCTCCCCGAGGGCCAATACGCCGATCTGGATAACGGCCATCGAATCCACTATCTGGATCAGGGGCAAGGGCCGGTTATCGTCTTTTTGCATGGCAGTGGCAGCGGTGCCAGCGGCCACAGCAACTTCAAGTACAACCACCCCTGGTTTGTGGAGCAGGGCTACCGGGTGATCGTACCCGACCTTATTGGTTACGGTTATTCCGACAAACCCGATGACGTCGAATATCCGCTCGATTTTTTTGTGGAGTGTGTTCACCAGACGCTGCAGACAATTGGTGTGGAACGCTACAGTCTGGTGGGGAATTCCTTGGGTGGCGCGATCGCCATCAAGTACACGCTGGATTATCCCAGTCTGGTTGAGAAACTGATTCTGATGGCGCCGGGTGGTCTGGAGCAGCAGGCCGACTACTTCACCATGCCCGGCATGCAGGTGATGAAAGAGGTCTTTACCTCGGGGCCAATGGCCCCAGAGCGTCTCGAGGACTTTATCCGGCGGGGGCTGGTTTATGACGACAGCGTGGTAGACGCGCAGCTTGTCAGTGAGCGCTGGGGTATTTTCCAGCAGCAGAACAGCCAGGTTATTACGACAATGACTGTGCCGGAATTGACCGATCGCTTGGGTGAAATAGCCTGCCCGACGCTGGCCTTCTGGGGTGTGAATGAAAAAATGATGCCGGAGACCGGCATTATGAAGCTGGCGAAAGGGATTCCCGATATCCGCCTGACCCTGGTTTCTCAGTGCGGGCACTGGGTCATGGTGGAGCACCGTGAGCTGTTCAATCGCCAGACCCTCGACTTTTTGCAGAACGGATAATTTATGGACAGTTCACGTATCGACGCCCTGGGCGACGAATTGTATGACGCGCTGCGTACGCAGCAGAGTATTGCACCGCTGACCGCCCGCGAGCCCGATATCACCATCGACGACGCCTACTATATTTCCCTGCGTATGCTGCGACGCCGCGAAGCGGACGGGGAGAAAGTGGTCGGTAAAAAAATTGGTGTAACCAGCAAGGTTGTGCAGGAAATGCTCGGCGTACACCAGCCGGATTTCGGCTTTCTGACGGACGCCATGACCTTTGAAAACGGTGCTGCGGTACCCGTGGCTGGCCATCTGATTCAGCCGCGCGCGGAGGCGGAAATCGGTTTTCGCTTGAAGAAGGATTTGCAGGGACCGGGTGTGACAGAAGCCGATGTACTGGATGCCACTGACTGCATCATGCCCTGTTTCGAAATTGTCGATTCGCGTATCGACAACTGGAAGATTGCCATTCAAGACACCGTAGCCGACAACGCCTCCTGCGGTGTGTACGTGCTGGGTGAGACCGAAGCCGACCCCAAGGCGTTTGATTTGCCAGCGCTGAAAATCAAGGTGTGGAAGAACGGCGAGTTTCTCAGCGAGGGACTGGGCGAGGCGGTGCAGGGCAATCCGCTGACAGCCGTTGCCTGGTTGGCGAATACGCTGGGCCGCTTCGGTATTCCGTTCAAGGCGGGCGAGGTCATTTTGTCCGGTTCACTGGTGCCGCTTGAGCCGGTGCAAGCGGGCGACAGCCTGCGCATGGAACTGGAAGGCATTGGCAGTGCTGAGATCAGCTTCGTCTGATCGTGCTCAGATAGACCGCCTCTGTGGGGGCACAACGTAATTTATTTCCGGGCGCGACGCGCCTGACTGACAGTGAGAAATCCTATGGCTGAAAAAATCCGCGCGGCCATCATCGGGCCGGGCAATATCGGCACAGACCTGTTGATGAAAGCAATGCGCTCCGAGCTGATCGAACCTGTGTGGATGGTTGGGGTTGATCCTGACTCTCCGGGCTTGGCACGTGCCAAGGAAATGGGCTTAAAAGTGACCTCTGAGGGCGTGGACGGCATGTTGGCCACCATGCGTGAAGACGGCGTACAGATTTGCTTCGACGCGACCTCAGCCTATGTTCACGCGGAGAATTCGCGCAAGGTGAACGAGCAGGGCGCGCTGATGGTGGATTTGACGCCTGCCGCAATTGGTCCTTACTGCGTACCACCGGTCAATCTGAAAGACGCCGTGGCCGAAAAGGTGATGAACGTAAACATGGTGACCTGCGGCGGTCAGGCAACGATTCCGATGGTTGCCGCCGTGTCCCGCGTGCAGCCGGTCAACTACGGTGAAATCGTGGCAACCGTCAGCTCCAAATCTGTCGGCCCCGGCACTCGCAAAAATATCGATGAGTTCACCCGTACCACGGCAGGCGCTGTGGAAAAAATCGGTGGTGCCAGCAAAGGCAAGGCGATTATCGTCATCAATCCGGCTGAGCCGCCGCTGATCATGCGCGACACTATCCACTGTCTCACCGAGGGCGAGCCCGATCAGGAGGCCATTCGCAAGTCCGTGGACGATATGGTCGCAGAGGTGCAGAAATACGTGCCCGGTTACCGACTGAAAAATGGGCCGATCTTCGATGGCAATCGTGTGTCGATGTTCATGGAGGTTGAGGGCCTGGGTGACTTCCTGCCGAAGTACGCTGGTAACCTGGATATTATGACTGCGGCGGCACTGCGCACCGCAGAGATGTTTGCCGAAGAAATTCTGGCAGGCCGTTTCTCACCATCGGCTGCCTGAGGGGACAACGATGAATTTAGAAGGTAAAAAAGTCGTTCTGCACGATATGTGTCTGCGCGATGGGATGCACGCCAAGCGTCACCAGATCTCGCTAGACGAAATGGTCAGCATCGCCTCGGGCCTGGATCAGGCCGGTATGCCGCTGATTGAAGTGACGCACGGCGATGGTCTGGGCGGCGCTTCGGTGAACTACGGGTTTCCCGCGCACAGCGACGAGGAGTACCTGAAAGCGGTTGTTGGTGCGGTGAACAACGCCAAGATTTCTGCATTGTTGCTGCCCGGCATCGGTACGGTTGACCACCTGAAAATGGCGGCGGACCTGGGCGTTAGCACGATTCGTGTAGCCACTCACTGCACTGAGGCCGATGTGTCTGAACAGCACATTGGTATGGCCAGTGAAATGGGCCTGGATACCGTTGGCTTCCTGATGATGACCCATATGATCAGCGCCGAAGAAATTGTGGTGCAGGCCAAGTTGATGGAGTCCTATGGCGCCAACTGTATTTATTGCACCGATTCTGCCGGTTACATGCTGCCGGATCAGGTTCAAGAGCGCATTGCGCTGCTGCGCCGCGAGCTGAAGCCGGAAACCGAACTGGGTTTCCACGCCCACCACAACCTCAGCCTGGGCGTGATGAACTCGCTGGTGGCAGTGGAAGCCGGTGCTAACCGCATCGATGGCTCTGTTGCCGGCTTGGGCGCCGGCGCCGGTAATACGCCGCTGGAAGTCCTGGTGGCGGTGCTGGACCGCATGGGAGCGGATCACGGTATCGATCTGTACAAGATCATGGATGTGGCCGAAGACCGCGTGACGCCGATTATGGATCACCCGATCCGTATCGACCGCGACTCGCTGACCTTGGGTTATGCCGGTGTTTATTCATCGTTCCTGCTGTTCGCCAAGCGCGCGGAAGCCAAATACGGCGTGTCGGCGCGGGATATTCTGGTCGAACTGGGACAGCGCCGCACAGTGGGCGGTCAGGAAGACATGATCGAAGATCTGGCGCTGGATATGGCCAAAGAGCGCGGCCTGATTTAAGCCTCTAACTCCTCTCCTTATGGGCCTCGCTTGCGAGGCCTTTTTCCTTTGGGTATCTCGGGTATACTGGCGTCCTGAAAACATAATAAGGTTCGTCGATCTGACCATGCTAATTGATCCGAAGTTTGACCGCCTGCTGGCCAGTGTCTATCAGGGCCCGATGGAAGAAGAGCCCTGGCAGGGCTTTCTCTCTGAGTTGCAGCAGATTATGGGAGCGGTGTCGGTCACGCTGGTACTCAATCCGCCCTCGGAGCAGGGGCGCGGTTTGTTGCGAGTGGTCGGTGGCAGCACGGTTGAAGGCTTGGATCGCTATCAGGAACGCCTGTTCGCCATGGACCCGTTTCTGTCGCTGAAACCGGGCGAAGTTAAAAGCCTGATGGAACTGGTGTCCCACGATGACTGGTTCGAAAGTGAGTTGTATGTCCTCTGCCTGAAGCCGACCGGCCTGTATGACGCACTCGGTGTCGATCTGCATGTGCCGGGTGAAATCAAGGCGGGCCTGCGCGTGGCGCGCAGTCAGAATGCCCCGATGTTTGACCAGCAGGATCGCGACCTTATATATGCACTGGTGCCCCATCTGGAACGTGCGCTGCGTCTGCATGTACGCATGAATATCGTGGAGTCGGAGCGAGACCTGTATGCCGGTGCGGTAGAGAGCCTGTCGCTGGCGACCATTATCCTCGATGAAAATGGCCGCCTGCTGAGCTGTAATAATATGGCGAAGAATCTGGTTGCAAGAGAGCCGGAAGTCAAAATCGAAGATGGCTACCTCATTCTCGGTGATCAGGCGACCACCAAGAAGTTGCAGGGCCTGATCAATCATATTCTCGAGCGACGCGACAGCGATGAGCCTGCGGTGGTTGAGGCGATGCGCGTGCCCCGTGAAGGCGACTTTGCCGATTTGGGGGTAATCGTCCGGCCCGTGCCCTCAGGGGAATGGTCAGAGGGCCTGTCAGTGCCGACGGTGGCGATTTTTATCAGCGACCCTGAATACGGCGCTGAGGCACCGGTCAACATCATCATCCAACTCTTTGGTTTCACGCCGACCGAGGCACAATTGTCGCTGTTGCTGGCCGATGGACTCAGTCTCGATGAAGCCTCGGAAGCGCTGGGAATGAGCCGCAATACGGCCCGTACCCATCTGCGCTCGATATTCTCCAAAACCGGCGTCAGTCGTCAGACCTTGCTGGTGCGGCTCATTCTGAAAAGCGTGGCTCAGCTGGCGGACTGATCGGCGTCGTCGGTCAGCGCGTCGCAACACTCCTGCAATAGCACCGCTCGCTTGCGCTCAAGCCCCCAGCGGTAGCCTCCCAACTCGCCGCTCTCGCGGATCACCCGGTGACAGGGAATCAGCACGGCGACCGGGTTGCTGCCCACGGCGCGCCCTACAGCACGGGCGCTGCCGGGCCGCTTGATCGCCGACGCCAGGGCGCCGTAACTGCGCAGCTCTCCGGGTGGAATCTCCAGCAAGGCTCGCCATACCTGTAACTGAAAATCACTGGCCAACACATGCAGCGTGAGCGGAGCTGTGACCGGTCGCTGTATGTCGGGTCTCAGAAAGCGAGATAAGCGTTTCCCGGCGGCGGACTGGTTTTCTCTATAGTGGGCGGCAGGAAAACGCTGTTGTAGAGCGCGTAATGACTGATCGGCCGCATCGAACGACAGGCTGCAAATGCCGCGCTCGGTGCTGGCGATAAAGGCGGGGCCAAAAGGCGTATCGCCACAGCCCCAATCGATGGTCAGGGAGCGCCCTCCGGCGCGGAATTCTCCCGGCGTCATGCCTTCTACACGAACAAAATGGCTGTGCAGGCGAGAGCTGCTGCTCAGGCCGAGTTGTTCGCTGATATCCAGCAATGGCCGGCCTTCGGTCAGCAATTGCTGCGCGCGATGTACCGTCATGAACTGTTGAAAGCGGGTGGGGCTGATGCCCGCCCAGCGGCAGAATAGCCGCTGAAAATGCCAGGGGCTGAGGCCGCTGTCTTCGGCAAGCTGCTCGAGCGAAACACGGCCCTGTTGCTGTGACAGTGTCTGAATGGCGGTGGCAATACGTTGGTAGTCCCGTGGCACGGTCGCGATCCTGATGATGTCGAGCTGCCAGCATAACGTGTCGCAGGAGGCTGTCGAGCCGAATCTTGCGGTGCGGGAAGGAAAAGGGCAGCGGGAGTTCGCCGCGCCGTCATCGCTTTGGCGTATTCAATTTTTTCATTCCTTCGTTGAGTATAAAAGTTCAATAAAAACAGAAAGTTGCAGCATTTTTTCGGTCGTCTAAACGGATTATGGCTCACCATGGGTTGCTGTGTGAGAATTTTTTCCGTGATAACAGGCTCCGAAATAACGGGCTTGCGCCAATAACAGTGAGGAGAGAGTCATGAGTGAGCTTGCGCAGATGAAGCGTCAGCCCCATATTATTGAGGCAAAAGAGTTGCCCGATCGCTACGCACGCGGTTGGTTTTGTCTTGGGTTGGCCAGTGAATTCGATAACACCCCGAAAAAATTGAACTACTTTGGCACTCGCCTGGTTGCGTATCGCGGTGAAGATGGCGAAGTTCATATTCTCGATGGCTACTGTCCGCACATGGGCGCAGATTTGAGTGAGGGCTGTGTAGAAGGTAACTCTGTGCGTTGCCCGTTCCACTCCTGGCGCTGGGGGCCGGATGGCGTCTGCGACGAAATCCCCTATGCCAAACGCATTCCGCCCAAAGCAGTGATTCGTTCCTACCCGACCATGGAAGAAAACCACCTGCTGTTCGTGTGGTACGACCCCGAAGGTTTGCCGCCCATCGAAGAGCAGCGCCCGCCGCGCATCGACGATCTGTTCAGCCCGGATTGGACCATCTGGCAGATGGACCTGATGACCATCAACACCAACTCCCGCGAGCTGGTGGACAATATGGCCGATGTGGCTCACTTCGGCCCCATTCACGGTGCGCCGATCACCCAGTTCAAGAACATTGTTCACAAGCATACCTACGAGCAGGTGCTGACGGGTGGCAGTGAGCTGCTGGCGGAAGATGGTGAACTGACATCGACGGCCAAGTATTTCGGCCCCGCCTACATGACCACCTATATGACCGGTCAGGTTGAAGGCATGAATGTCGAGTCTCGCCTGCTGGTGTCGCATGTGCCCATTAATCACAACAGCTTTGATCTGCGCTTTGGTGTTGCAGTGAAGAAGATGCCGGGCATGACTGACGAGCAAAACAATGAAATGGCCCGCCAGTATACCGAGCAAAACCGCACGGCCTTCTTCCAGGATGTGCACATCTGGCACACCAAAACCCGTGTCGATAACCCGGTACTGTGCGACGGCGATGGACCGATCAACCGTCTGCGTCAGTGGTACAACCAGTTCTACGTTGACCGCGCCGACGTCCCCGAGCAGTTCAACGAGCTGCGGGAATATACCGTGGATTACGCGATTCGCAACGGCTGACTTCGGTCAGCCCCAGCGCCGTTACTGAATAACCATAGTCAATAAATACGATAAGCAGGAATTTTCCATGGATGTACGCAGCCTGGGCTACGTAGTAATTGAATCGGCTGATCCGACAAAGTGGCTGGAGTACGGCCGGGATATTCTCGGTCTGATGCCTGCCCCGAACATGCCGGATGATGGCAATGTTTATCTCAAGCTGGATGAGCGGCCGTTCCGCTTTGCCATTGTGAAAGGCGAGCAAGAGCGCCTTCAGCGCTGTGGCTGGGAATTGCGAGACCGCGAGGACTTTGCCGACGCCAAGCAGACGCTCAGCGCTGCCGGAATTGCTTTTGAAGAAGGTGACAGCGCGCTGGCACAGGCTCGCAAAGTCCGTGAGCTGATCCTGCTGAAAGATCCTTCGGGGAATGAGCTGGAGCTTTACTGGGGCGGTGAGCTGGATTTTGCCAAGTTCATGTCGCCGCTGGGGATCAGCGGCTTTGAAACCGGGTTTAACGGCGATATGGGCCTGGGTCATGCGGTATTGCCCGCTGCCAAGCTCGCCGAGACGCATCAGTTCTACAAGAATGTACTCGGCTTTGGTGACAGCGATTACATGCACTTCCATTTTTCGCCGGAGCCCAACGACCCCGGTCAGGGGCTGCACTTCATGCACGTGAACAACCCGCGTCACCACAGTCTTGCGCTGTACGAAGATGCCAATAATCCTGTGGGTTGTGTGCACCTGATGTTGGAGGTGCTGGAAACCGACGAAGTGGGCTATTGCCTTGATCGCGTAGAAGCGGCGGGGATTCCCATTGTGTCAACGCTGGGGCGTCACACCAACGACCGCATGTTGTCGTTCTATATGGCGACCCCAACCGGTTTCGCCATGGAATTCGGCACTGGCGGCCTGCAGGTGGATTGGGATGATTTCACGCCCACCGTGACCACGCTGCCAAGCCTGTGGGGCCACAAATTCAATATGCCCGGCGAGTGATTGCCGGACCATGAATCCTTTGCTCATCGCTAACCGTAATAATGGGTAGATGAAGCACTAACGAACATAGACGTAAAAGAACAGGAGAGCGGCGATGAGCGCAGTAGCTGCGAGCGAAAGCAACGCGACCAATAATTTCGACACCATGATGGCGGCCATTAAAGAGCTGCAGCCCGTATTCCGTGAGCGTGCGCCACAGACGCGCAAAGAGCGTAAAGTCCCGCAGGCGTCTATTGATGCGCTGCAGGACATCGGCTTTTTCCTCGCGCTGCAGCCCAAGCGCTACGGCGGCCTGGAAATGCGCCCCCAGGAATTCTTCAAAATGCAGATCGCCATTGCCGAGGCCTGCATGTCTACGGCCTGGGCCAGCGGTATTATCGCGGTTCACGCCCTGCAGCTGGCGATGATGGATGACCGCGCTCAGCAGGCGGTGTGGAACGAATCCATTCACACGCGCGTGTCTTCGTCCTATGCGCCGATGGGTAAAGTGACGCCGGTTGAAGGCGGCTTCCGCTTCAGCGGTCGCTGGGGCTGGTCAAGCGGCAGCGATCACTGCACCTGGGTACTGCTTGGCGGTATTATTCCGGGTGAAGGCTACCGTACCTTCCTGATCCCCAAAAGCGATTACGAGATTGTCGATACCTGGCATTCCATGGGGCTGGAAGGTACCGGCAGTAATGACATTGTGGTCGACGACGTGTTCGTACCCGATTACATGACGCACAAGCAGAGCGATGGCTTTGCGGGCACCAACCCCGGTCTGGCGGTTAATGATGCGCCGCTGTACCGCCTGCCCTGGGCACAGAGCTTTATTCGCGTGGTGTCTACACCAGCCATTGGCGCCTGTAAGGCAACGGTTGATCTCTACAAGCACGCGGTACTGAATAAGGCCAGTGGTGATCCGACCAAGCTGGCAGGCGACACACAGGTCGTTGAGCGCATCGCTGCGGCCCAGAACGGCATCGACGAAATGGAAGCGATCCTGCTGCGCAATTTCGATGTGATGATGGATCAGGTTGAGCGTGGCGAGGCGATTCCTCTGGAAGATCGCGTACGTTATCGCTACCAGGCGTCGCTGGTCATTACCAAGAGCATCCAGATCATCGACTCGCTGTTTGAAGTCGCGGGTGGTCACTCGGTATTTAACGATAGCGAGATCCAGCAACGTTTCCGCGATGTGCATACCGCACGCGCTCACGTGGCGAATAACCCCACCAGTTTCGCGCGCAACTTTGGTGGCGTGTCGCTGGGTATGGAAAATACTGACTTCTTTATCTGAGTCGGTAAATTCCGCGTTGCTGAAACCCGGCCTTGTGCCGGGTTTTTTCGTTTTTATGCGGGTGGAACACGGACTCAGCAAGGGCAAACCCGTATAGAAAATCACCGCTTCGCCGAGCAAGCTGTCACAAAATCCTAAAGCTGCCGGGGCCTTCTGCCGATAACAGTTGCAAGTGATTCAACAATCACGAGGCCCGCAGTCGGGACAGTAATAGCGCAGCGGAGAACGACCTTGGATATAGCAACCTTACTGGGAATGTTTGGCGCACTCGGCGTCATCATTGCGGCCATCTTTGTGGGTGGCAGTGCCGGTGGCTTTGTCGATGTGCCCAGTATCCTGATTGTTATCGGCGGGGCAACCTTTGCCAACCTGGTTAAATTTCCGCTGGAGCAAACCTTGGGGGCATTCAAGGTCGCCTCGCGGGCCTTTTTCCACAAACCCACCAGTTCACAAACGCTGATTGCCGAGTGTGTGGAGCTGGCGGGTATTGCCCGCAAAGAAGGGTTGCTGGGCTTGGAGTCTCGTGAAATCAGCAACGAGTTTCTGAACAAGGGCGTACAGATGGCGATTGATGGCCACGACCCGGAGTTCGTCAAGCGCCTGCTCAACAAGGAAATCAACCTGACCATTGAGCGCCAGGAAATGGGCGAAGCGATCTTCCGGGGCTTTGGCGACTCCGCGCCGGCCATGGGCATGATCGGTACGCTGGTCGGTCTGGTGCAGATGATGTCCAATATGTCAGACCCCAAGGCCATCGGCCCCGCGATGGCGGTGGCGCTGTTGACCACCTTGTATGGCGCGGTGCTGGCCAATGCGGTCGCCCTGCCGATGGCGGATAAGCTCGCCTTCCGCACGCAGGAGGAGCGTCGCAATCGCCACCTGATTCTCGAGGCCGTGGACGGCATTCAGGAAGGCTTGAATCCGCGAGTACTGGAATCGCTGCTGGTCACCTACCTGCCTGATAACAAGCGCGAACTCGAGAAGGCCGAGGAGGCGTAGTGAGCGACGCGCCTACGAAAAAGGCTTCCGCTGGCGCCCCGGCGTGGGTATTGACCTTCGCTGACCTGATGTCGTTGTTGCTGGCCTTCTTCGTACTGCTGTTTTCATTCTCGGAAATGGACAAGCAGAAATTCAAGGAGCTGTCGGGTTCCATGCGCGACGCTTTTGGGGTGCAGCGGGAAGTGCCTGCCTTCAGTCCGCCGATCGGCACCAGCATTATTGCCCGGGATTTCAGTCCGGGGCAGCCCAAACCAACGATAGAAAATCAGGTGCGTCAGGAAGCGGCCATCGATATGCGTTCCTTTGCGGAAGTGCCGTTGAATGAGGAAATGGCGATTACGGAGGAAGACCTGGCCGAAGACCTGGAAAAGGTCAAAGAGCATCTGGCGGTGGAAATTCAGGAAGGGCTGGTGGAAGTCGACGATGACGGTGAACGGGTCATTACGATCCGGATTCGGGAGACAGGGTCTTTCCCCTCTGGCAGCGCAGACATGGATCGCGACTTTTTGCCCGTTATCAATAAGATCGCGGTTTTGGTCGAGGATATTGGCGGCCACGTCGTCATTGCCGGGCACACGGATAAATTACCCATCTACAACCAGCGCTTCCATTCCAACTGGGAGCTGTCGGCGGCGCGTGCGGCGACGGTGCTGGAACGCATCGTAGAAGTCAGCGGGCGTTCCGCCAGCTATTTCCGTCTGGCCGGACATGCTGATACGCGACCGATTGATACCAACGATACGGCCGAAGGCCGCGCACGCAACCGTCGCGTCGAGGTCATTCTGCTGCGCGGCAGTATCGATGATGCCACAACGGGGCCTGCCATCAGGGGACGCGAAGCCTCAGTCATGGACTGAGCAATACGCCAATCTCCGCGCTCGGGCGTCGAAGCCTGACGTGTTGCGGTGTACCATAGCGGAAACGGGACGAAGAGCCCGCCTTCCTCACTGGTCACTACGAGTCTACTATGCGTCGCACAAAAATTGTTGCTACTGTTGGCCCGGCCTCCGATTCTGCCGATATCCTTCGCGCCATGATCCGTGCCGGGGTCAATGTCTTTCGCTTAAATTTTTCCCACGGTTCCGCTGAGGAACATAAAGCCCGCTGTGAAATGCTGCGTACGCTGGCTCATGAGCAGGGCTGTTATGTGGCCATTCTCGGCGACCTGCAGGGGCCCAAGATTCGCCTGCGCAAGCTGGCGGGTGACGCGGTGGAGATCGCCGAGGGCGATGAGCTGTGGCTGGATACGCAGCTGGCTGATGGCGAGGGTGACAAGCAACATCTGGGGGTCGACTACGAGCCGTTGGCGAGATCTGTTGCACCGGGCGATACCCTGTTGATTGATGATGGTCGCTTTCAGTTGTCGGTGCTCGACGTGAAGGGTGAGGCCGTTCTCTGTCGTTCGGAAAGCAGTGGCACACTGCGTTCGCGCAAGGGCATCAATCGTCTGGGGGGTGGTCTGTCAGCACCCGCGTTGACCGAAAAAGATCTTCAGGATATTGAACATGCCGCCGGTATGGATCTGGATTTCATCGCCATTTCCTTTCCAAGCAGTGCTGCTGATATCGCCGATGCGCGTGACAAATTGCAGAAGGCGGGGTGCTTTGCCCAAATCATCGGGAAGATTGAACGCGCTGAAGCGGTTGCGGAAGAAGAGCATCTGGATGAGCTGATTCGCGCCTGCGACGGAGTCATGGTGGCGCGCGGCGATTTGGGTGTTGAAATTGGTGATGCCAGTCTGATTGGTTTGCAGAAGCATATTATCAAACGTGCGCGACGCTTGAATCGGCCGGTTATCACGGCCACGCAGATGATGGAGTCGATGATCAGTAATCCCATCCCGACCCGTGCAGAGGTCTTTGATGTGGCTAACGCGGTGCTCGACGGCACCGATGCGGTGATGTTGTCTGCCGAGACCGCAGCCGGGAAATACCCGGTGGAAACGGTCAAGGCGATGGCCAGAAACTGTGAGGGCGCAGAGCGCTATCCCTCCGCTCGAAAATCCAGTTATCGACTGGAGCGCAGCTTCGATTCGGTTGAAGAGACGCTGGCCATGAGCGCCGTTTATGCCGCCAACCATCAGCAGGGGGTTAAGGCCATTGTGTCGCTGACGGAAACCGGCCGAACGGTGTTGTTGATGTCGCGGCTAACCTCAGGGATACCTATTTTTGCCTTCAGTCGCAATGAAAGCACCTGCAATCGCGTCAGTCTGTATCGCGGTGTCTTTGCCGTTGCCAGTCCGGAAGCAGGGGTGACGACCGAGGATTGTGTGGAAGAGCTGAAGGCAAGAGGCCATGTGGCGGCGGGCGATCTGATTCTGATGACGATGGGTGATCAGATTGGTGTCGACAATCACACCAATACGCTCAAGATCGTACGGGTTTTATAAGCGGCGCCGCAGGGAGCGGCACCGCGTTTTGGCTTATTTCTTGTCGACGTTCGCGGCGTCCAGAAAGGCGGGTTTTTCACCACCGCCATGGACGGTCAGCGAGGCTCCGCTAATGTAGCTGGCCATATCGCTGGCGAGGAACAGACAGGCATCGGCAATATCCTGCGGCACGGCCATGCGTCCCAGCGGTATGGTCCGTCCGACAGCCGCGATGCCTTCTTCATCGCCGTAGTGAAGGTGCGACTGCTCGGTACGAATCAGTCCGGCAATAATCGTGTTACAACGAACCTTGGGTGCCCACTCCACGGCGAGCGACGTGCCGAGATTCATCAGTCCCGCCTTCGCGGCGCCATAGGCAGCGGTGCCCGGAGAGGGGCGTTGGGCACTGACTGAGGCGATGTTCACAATGCTGCCGCCGCTTTGCTGTTGTTGCATAACCGCATTGCAGGCTTGGGCAAAAAACAGTGGCGCGAGTAGATTCAGGCGAACAATGGACTCCGAGAAGCGTGGTGACGCGGTGGCGGCGTCGGCAAAGGGCGCGCCGCCAGCGTTATTCACCAGAACATCGATGCGGCCAAAGTGTTCGGCGACTTCATTGACAAAAGCCTGAACGGCATCGGGGTCCCGGACGTCCAGAGCTCTGAAAAATGCAGTGCGACCGTTGGCTGTGGGCAGGCCTTCCGGTTCGGAACGGCCGCAGATGGCGACATCGGCACCGGCCTCAAGGAAGCGTTCGCTTATCCCTTTACCAACGCCTTTTCCGCCCCCTGTAACAATGACTACCTTACCCGAAAAATCCAGTGCGCTTTGCATTGCCGCTTACCTACCTCGTTCGCTGTCGTGATGAGAATTATGTTCTAATGTCGCCTCTTTAAATCGGGCGATTTTCTGCGTTTTTTCGCGGGCGACAGTTTAGCGTGTTAGCCCATGCTTTAATATGGTCGTATTTATCTAAGCATTTGACTCGTTTTGTCAGTGTTCGCCCACAGGGGCTGTGGTTACACTAGCTCGACTTTATCGCGCGTGGTGGCTTCAAGATGACTTGGCGCCGCGCTATAGCAATCATAACAAGGTGGTATTTATGTCTACGCATTCGGTGATAGCGATTCTTGGCGGTACAGGCAATCTGGGTACGGGTTTGGCGCGGCGCTGGGCGCAGGCGGGCTACCGGGTCATCATCGGTTCTCGGACTCAGGAAAAGGCCGAGCAGGCGGTTGCCGAATTGAAGGCGCTGATGGCCGAGCGCGGCGTTGATGCGGTCAATGTGGAGGCCATGGATAATCTGGCTGCCGCCGAGGCGGCGGACATCGCTGCACTGACGGTTCCTTTTGCTCACCAGCGCGATACCTTGGAATTGCTGAAAAATGCATTGCAGGGTAAAATTCTGATTGATGTGACCGTGCCGTTGGTGCCGCCGAAGGTTGCGCGCGTGCAATTGCCCGAGGAAGGTTCTGCCGGCCAGATTGCCCAGCAGATTCTCGGTGAGGGCGTGCAGGTGGTTTCCGCCTTCCAGAATGTGGCGGCAGTGCACCTTCAGGAAGGGTCAGAACTGGATTGTGACGTGCTGGTGTGCGGCGACAGTAAAGACGCCCGTGCTGCGGTCATTGAGTTGGTGGAAGCCGCCGGGCTGCGCGGTTTTCATGCAGGCAGTATTGCCAATGCAGCGGCGGTAGAGGCGATGACGTCCTTGCTTATCTTTATTAACAAACAGTACAAGTGCCACGCTGGTATCAAGCTGACCGGTACTGATCAGTAAGGTCTCCGATGGCCAGTTCGCAACTTCAACTTTGGGCTTTGCAGGGCTACCCGCTGGTAGAACCAGGGGATGAGCTCGGTGCACAGATTCTTCGCTGCCTGGACGACAATGGCTTGTCATTGCAGGACGGCGATGTACTGGTGCTGGCACAGAAAATTGTCTCCAAAGCCGAAGGTCGCTATGCACGGCTGGCCGAGGTTGAACCCGGAGAGCAGGCGAGAGAGCTGGCCGAGCGCTGCGACAAAGATCCTCGTCAGATGGAACTGTTGTTGCGTGAGTCTCGCGAGATCCTTAGAGCTCGGCCTGGCGTGGTGATTGTGGAAACCCGCCACGGTGTCGTGCAGGCCAATGCCGGTATCGATAAGTCCAATATTCCCGGCAGTGAGGATGATCCGCAGGTACTCCTGTTGCCGCTGGACCCCGACGCCAGCGCTGCGGCGCTGCGGCGCTATCTGGCCGAGCAGTGCGGCGTGAATGTTGCCGTCATCATTAACGACAGCGCCGGGCGCGCCTGGCGTCACGGCACAATCGGCTTTGCGCTGGGAACAGCGGGCTTCGAGGTGGTCGAGAACCGTATCGGTGATCGCGACCTGTATGGCCGTGTCCTCGAAGTCACCGAAATTGCGGTGGCCGATGAATTGGCGGCGGCGGCGTCCTACGTCATGGGACAGGCTGACGAGGGCAGTCCCGTTGTGCTGATGCGCGGTGCCAAATTGCGTCCCGCCGAGCAGGGATCGGCCGCACTGTTGCGCGATCGAGATAAGGACATGTTCCGCTGATGCAGGCTTTTTCCGGGAAAATTGTTGCGCTCAGCGGTGGCGTCGGCGGGGCCAAGCTGGCCAGAGGACTCGCTGAATGTCTGGCGCCCGATCAACTGACCGTGGTTGCGAATACGGCCGACGATTTCGACTACTGGGACCTGCGCATCTGCCCCGATATCGACTCGATTCTTTACGCCCTCGCGGACCTGAATGACGAAGAGCGTGGCTGGGGGCTGCGCGACGAGAGCTGGCGTACCATGGTTGCCATGCGGCGCCTGACCGGAGACGAGTGGTTCCAGTTGGGTGATCAGGATCTTGCTACCCACCTTTTCAGAACCATGGCCCTGCGCCGAGGGGAATCGCTGACCGCGGTGACCGCTGCGCTGGCAGAGCGTCTGGGCAGCCCCTGCCGTTTGCTGCCGATGACCGAGCAGAGCGTGGCAACGCGGGTTCACAGCGACCAGGGTGAGCTGGCATTCCAGGAATACTTTGTTCGTGAGCGCTGCGAGCCGAAAGTTGAACGCATCGTTTTCGAGGGCATTGACGCGGCCGAACTGAATCCGGCCGTCCATGAGGCATTGGCAGACCCGGCGCTGACCGGCATTGTGATTTGCCCTTCCAATCCGTTTTTGAGCATTGATCCGATTCTGTCCCTGCGCGGCTGTCGTGAGGCGATTGCCGCTGCCGGTGTGCCGGTTATTGGCGTTTCTCCGATTATTTCCGGGCGCGCGGTAAAAGGGCCCGCAGCCAAGCTGATGGAAGAGCTGGATATGCCGAATACTGCCGCCGCGGTGGCGGACTATTATGGCGATCTGCTTGATGGATTTATTATCGATGACTGCGACCGAGAACAGTGTGCGCAGATTGCCAATCCCCGTCGCCAGTGTCGTACCGCCCAGAGCCTGATGAGGGATCTGGCCAGTAAACGCCAGCTCGCGGTCGATACCCTGAGCCTGCTAGCGGAGCTGCATTGATCTATGTGGTTGCTTCTGCCTCTCAAAGATTTTGTTAAAGCCAAGCAGCGCCTGTCGGGCTGCTTGAGTGTGGCAGAGCGGCGGGCGCTGTTTCAGCACATGGTGGAAGACGTAATGGCCGTGCTGTCTACGTTGCCTGAAAATCGTCGGCTGATTTTGGTCTCGGACGACCCTGCCGCGCATCTGCTGGCGGAGCATTTTGCCGCCGACTGCTGGCCCGAAAGCGAACTGGGCAGTGGCCTGAATGCGGTGCTGGAGGCTGCGCTCACCCGCATTGCTTCGCGGGCGGACGCGCCGAGTCGAGTGATGATTGTGCACGGCGACTTGCCGTTATTGAATATCAGCGAATTGCAGCAGCTCTGCGCGCTGCAGGGCTATGCTGACGACGCGGTTGCCATCGCCACTGACCGTCACGGCAGCGGCAGTAACGCAGTGTTAATGCCATTGCAGCGCCGCATCCCGCTGCGCTACGGCGAAAATAGTCTGGATGCCCACCGACAGGAAGCCGAGTACGCAGGCTTGCATTTTTACGTGCAGCAAAGCCCCTGCCTGGCGCAAGATATTGACACTCGTGACGACCTGTTGACGCTGGTCAGTCAGGGGGACCGTGAGTGTGCGCCACAGACGATGGCCTATCTTCACCGCAGTGGTATCGCCCGCCGTTTGCGGCAAATGAATACTGAACCGAACCTGCTCAACAGGGAGCAACAAGGATCATGAGCACAACATCCACGCCCGCCATACTCGATGCCGTCCGGCAGCGTGCCCTCAGTGACTCAGAGGCATTGGCGCTGGCTGACTATTCGGACACCGCCGCGCTGGCGGAGGTTGCCGGTGAGCTTCGCGACCGCGGCTACGGCGGCGTTGTGACATACTCCCGCAAGGTTTTTATTCCACTGACACACCTGTGTCGCGATGTCTGCCATTACTGCACCTTTGCCAAAACGCCCAAGCGCATCGAGCAGGCCTATATGCCGGTGGAGCAGGTCTTGGCGCAGGTCCGCGAGGCGGAAAAGCTGGGCTGCAAGGAAGCTCTGTTTACCCTGGGGGAAAAGCCGGAATTGCGTTATCGCGCGGCGCGTGAGGCGCTGGCGGAAATGGGTTTTGCATCGACGCTGGAATACCTGGCCCATGTTGCCGGGCGGGTGCTGGAAGAAACGTCAGTGCTGCCGCATATCAATGCGGGCTGTATGACCGACGACGAGATTGCCATGCTGCGGCCGGTGTCGGCATCGATGGGCATTATGCTGGAGTCTGCGTCGGAGCGTCTTTGTGAGAAAGGGATGCCGCACTACGGGTCACCCGACAAAGCTCCTGCCGTGCGCCTGGAAACGCTGGCCAGAGCGGGGCGGGCGTGTGTGCCATTCACCTCCGGGATTTTGATTGGTATCGGCGAAACGCGTCGCGAGCGGATTGAGTCGCTGCTGGCCTTGAGAGCCCTGCATAAGCAGCATGGCCATCTGCAGGAAATCATTATTCAGAATTTCCGCGCCAAGCCCGATACCAAAATGGCTTCGGCTCCCGAGCCGGACCTGGACGAATTGCTCTGGACCATCGCCGTTGCTCGGTTGATCTTCGGTGCAGAGATGAGTATTCAGGCGCCGCCGAATCTCAGCCCCGGCGTATTGCCACAGATCGTGGCGGCGGGAATCAATGACTGGGGCGGGGTATCACCGGTCACCCCTGACTTCGTCAATCCCGAGGCGCCTTGGCCCCATGTGGAGCGGCTGGCGAAGGAAACGGCCTTGAGTGGCAAGCTGCTTCAGGAGCGACTGACAATATATCCCCGCTATATTCGCGATGCCGAGCGCTGGCTGGATAAGGCCTTGCGACCCCGCCTGTTGCAGGCGGTTGATGGACAGGGGATGCCCAGAGTTGACGACTGGCTCACCGGACAGAGTGATTCGGCGCCCGACAGCGACATGGCGCTGCTGCGTAAAGAGCGCGTGGCGGCCAGCCGTCCGATCGCGGCGATTCTGCGCCGTGCCGAAGCCGGAGAGCGCCTTGACGAAGACGAGATTGTTCAACTTTTTGCTGCGCGCGGCGATGATTTTGCGGCCGTCTGTCGCAGTGCGGACCGGCTTCGCCAGCAAGTGTGCGGCGATACCGTCAGCTATGTCGTGAATCGCAATATCAACTACACCAATGTCTGTTACTTCAAGTGTCAGTTCTGCGCCTTTTCCAAGGGCAAGCTCAGTGAGAATCTGCGCGGGCGGCCCTACGACCTGAGTGCGGAAGAAATCGCCCGGCGAGCCGATGAAGCTTGGCAGCGTGGCGCGACAGAAGTCTGCATGCAGGGCGGGATTCACCCCGAGTACACCGGGCAAACCTATCTGGATATTCTGGCCACGCTGCGAGCGGCCTCACCCGATATGCACATCCACGCGTTTTCTCCGCTGGAGGTGTGGCTGGGCGCTGAGACCCTGGGTCTGCCGTTGGAGGAATTCCTGCGTCAACTCAAGGCCGCGGGCCTGAACAGCCTGCCGGGCACGGCTGCCGAGGTACTGGACGACGAGGTGCGAGCGGTATTGTGCCCCGACAAAATCAATACTCAGCAGTGGCTGACGGTAATGGAAACCGCGCACGGGGTGGGGCTGCCGACGACCGCGACCATTATGTTCGGCCACGTTGATGGTTATCAGCACTGGGCACGACACCTGCTGGCCATTCGCGACCTGCAGGCCCGCAGTGGCGGCTTTACCGAGTTGGTGCCACTGCCCTTTGTGGCCAGCGAATCGCCGATTTATCTGAAGGGTAACGCGCGTCGTGGCCCGACGTTCCGTGAATCGCTGTTGATGCATGCGGTGGCCCGGCTGGTGTTGCATGGCCTGATCGACAATATTCAGGCGTCCTGGGTGAAAATGGGTGAGGCCGGGGTGTTGGCCTGCCTCAATGCGGGCGCCAATGATCTGGGTGGCACGCTGATGAACGAAACCATTACCCGTGCGGCAGGTGCCAGCCACGGCGAGGAAGTCGGTCCGGCTGAGATGGACGCGCGCATCCGCGCCATGTCGCGCTCTCCGCGTCAGCGCAATACCCTTTACGGCGAAGCGGACCCGGCGCAGCGTGAGCGAGCGGCTCGTGCAGAGCGTCTGAAGGATGTCGTCAACACGCCGGCCAGTAAATACGAGCGCAGCAAACGCGGGTTAATTGCCAGCGGCTGAGAGACGGCTGTCGCTTCCCGATACACGCAACTCTCACATTGATAATAAAAACGAGGAGAACAGCAATGGCTACCTATGCCATGAGCGGCGGCGCCACCGGAATTGGCGCCGCGATTCGCAAGACCCTTCAAACCGCAGGACATAAGGTCGTTGTCGTTGACCTGAAAGACGCTGACATCTGCGCAGACCTGAGCGACTACGCGGGGCGTCAGCGCGCTGTTGACGGTATTCGCCAGCGTTGCCCGGAGGGGCTCGACGGATTTATCCCCTGCGCGGGGGTGGGGCCGTCGGTGCGACCGCCATCGCTGATCACCCGCATCAATTACTTTGCCGCGACTACGATGACAGAGGGTTTGCTGGACTTGCTGGAAAAACGCAGTGGCCGCATTGTGATGATTGCCTCGAACTCCGCGCCGATGATTGAGCACAACGACTATATTGATCTGCTGCTGGCGGGCGACGAAGAGGCGGCCTGTGAGCTGGCGGATAGCCGCGATACACACTCGGCCTACGCGGGCTCCAAGCATGGCATCTGCTGCTGGTTGCGACGCCAGAGCGGCGATCTCGCCCGCCGGGGGCTGCGCATTAACGCCGTGGCGCCGGGTATTGTGCAGACGCCGCTGAGCGACAAAGTGCTGGCCGATCCGGAGCTGGGGCAGGTGATGAAGGATTTTGGTGACAGTGTGCCGCTGGGCAAGGTGGGGCAGCCAGAGCAAATTGCCAGCGTTGTTGAGTTTTTGCTCGGCCCCGGAGCGGACTACATGACCGGATCGATCGTGTTTGTCGACGGTGGTCATGACGCCATGCTGCGGCCGGACACGTTTTAAGTCGCCTTTGCAGGGGCTCACTCGGCAGCGCATAATCGCGGTGCTGCCGTTTCGCGATGAGTTGAGTCCCTGGTTCTTATGATCTCTCTGATTTCCCCGCTGATGCCGGTGATGATGCCGGTATTATTGTGTGCGTCGCTGGGCTGGTTGTGGCTGCGTTTTAATCAGCCTTTCGATCAGGAGTTTGTGCGTCGTCTGGTAATGTGGGTGGGGGCGCCAGCACTGATTGTCGCCACCCTTGGGCGCATCAACATGTCGCCCGAGTTGTTGGGCACGGTGTTGCTCGCCGCACTGGTGCTGTTGGCTGTCAACGCCGTTTTTGCTGTCCTGTTCTGCCGCTTGGCGGGCTTCTCGCTGAGAGATTTTCTGATTCCTCTGGTATTTGGCAACTTCGGTAATATGGGGCTGCCGATCTGCCTGTTTGCGTTTGGCGATGAGGGTTTGGCACTGGCGTTGGGGGTTTTTCTGGCGACGACCCTCTGCCATTTCTCCTTTGGTGTCGCGGTGCTCAATGGCCGAGCGGCCGTGAAAGCCGTCAGTCAGTCTCCGGTGATCTATGCCGGTCTCTTTGCAGCGTGCATGGTGTTTTTCGGCTGGGAGTTGCCCCAGACGGCGGCGAACACCCTGGGATTACTGGGCAATCTTTCCATTCCCTTGATGCTGATTACCCTGGGGGTGTCGCTGGGGTCGTTGCAGGTAGCGGTAGCCGGACGGGCACTGTTGCTGGGCGTTGTGCGCTTGCTGCTGGGGGTGAGTGCGGGGTTCGCGACGGTTTACGTTCTGGAGTTGGAGGGCACGCTGCGCAACGTCATTTTGTTGCAGTCGGCCATGCCGGCGGCAGTGTTTAATTATCTGCTGGCCATGCAATACCAGCGGGAGCCCGCCATTGTGGCGGGCCTGGTGGTCAGTTCGACGCTGATCAGCTTTATCACCATACCGCTGTTGCTGCTCTATCTCGGGGTATAGTCACCGAGGCTCAGCGAACGATGATCTTTTTCTTGATTTCAGTGATTTCCTTTTCCAGTCGCTGATAAATGGCTTTTACGTCCACGTCAGCGTCGACAATCACCCGGCTGGATATCTGGGTGACCGGAAACAGGAATTCATCCTTGGCGGGGACTTCCAAGGCGCGGCTGCGCCCCTTGGCATCCACGTAGATGACCCAGCGCAGGCCGTTTTCGCGGCGCAGATGTTCGCCCATGATGATGCCCATGGCCTGCAGTTTGGCTACCTCATCTTTCTTTACCAGTTTGCGGTCCAGGATTTCCTGTATCAGTCGGAGGTCACTGTCGCGGCCGTGGCCGAAACTGCGTCCCATCGACATCTGAGCCAGACTGTTCAGTTCTTGCTGGCGCTGTTCCATGTACTGGCGGTCCAGCGGGGTGAGAGGGTCGGTTCGCCACTGCGCGGCGTTGCCGACAATGGCAAACAGGCATAGTAATACGGTGGCTACCGCTTTCATGGTGGTCTCTCCCTGTGTTGTTAACGGCGATTCGCCCAGCTTAGTGATTATACGCTTTTGACCTGCGCCGCGCGGCAATGTTTCGCGCTCCGGCGCTTTGTGTTTCACACGCAAATCTTCCTTGAGCTGTGTAGCTCCGCCCAGTACCATTGGCGGCTTGCACCAGATTTCGGAGTTCCGAGCATGATTACCGGCAGTATTGTCGCCCTTGTGACACCCATGCACAGCGATGGCAGCATCGACTGGCAGGCGTTGTCACGCTTGATCGAATGGCATATTGAACAGGGTACCGATGGCATCGTTGCTGTGGGCACCAGTGGTGAGTCCGCGACATTGGGTATGGACGAGCACAAGATGTTCATCAAGGCCTGCGTTGATCAGGTGGCCGGTCGCGCCAAGGTGATCGCCGGAACCGGTGCCAACTCGACCAGCGAGGCGATCGAACTGACCGAAGTCGCTCGCGAAGTGGGTGCCGATGCCTGCTTGCTGGTGACACCGTATTACAACAAGCCGACTCAGGAAGGTCTGTACCGTCACTACATGGCCATTGCTGACGCCGTGGCGATTCCGCAGATTCTGTACAATGTGCCCGGTCGGACCGCTTGCGATATGCAAAATGCGACCGTCGCCAGGCTGGCGACGCATCCCAATATCATCGCTATCAAGGATGCGACGGGCGATGTGAGTCGCGGTCGGGAACTGATCGAGATGGTTGGCGACAAAATGGATGTTTTGTCCGGTGATGACGCCACCGCCATGGAACTGATGCTTCAGGGTGGCAAGGGCAATATTTCGGTGACAGCCAATGTTGCGCCCGCTGCTATGAAAGCAATGTGTGACGCAGCCATGGCTGGCGATCGCGCGGCTGCGGAAGCGGCCAATGCACCGCTGCTGGCTTTGCACGAGCGTTTGTTTGTGGAAGCCAACCCTATTCCGGTCAAATGGGCACTGTTTGCCATGGGCCGAATTGAGGACGGTATTCGCCTGCCGCTGACTGTGCTGAGTGATGCGGCGCAGCCGCAGGTGCGCGAAGCGCTGGAGCAGGCTGGCCTGCTGTAACCTGCCCGGTTTCGGGCGCTAACTGACACAAGTGAAGAAGCGAATGCGTTTTAGCACCATCCGTTACCCTGTTCTGATGTTGGGCCTGGTGGCCCTGACTGCTTGCAGTGCCTTTAGGGACCGCTCCAACGATTATCGCCGGGCTGAGCTCAGCGAAGCGCTGGTGCTGCCTCAAGGCGTTCAGGCTCCGGCGCTGGACGATGAATATGTGGTGCCGGGTATTCGCGACCACAATGCCCTGCCGGGGGAATTCGATGTGCCCCGTCCGGAGCAGTTGAGCAAGAGCGTCGGCACGGCTGAAGTCCGTATTCAGCGGCTGGGTGATCGGCAGTGGATTCTGCTGGATGGCGAGCCGGGACAGGTCTGGCCGCGAGTGCGTACCTTCCTCGAACGCACGGGCATGCAACTGGCCCGAGTCGATAACTCTCAGGGTATTCTGGAAACCCAGTGGCGCGAAGTGGAAAAAGGCCAGCCTCTGGAGCGTTTCCGTTTCCGTCTAGAACACGGCGTTCAGGTTGGCACCAGTGAGGTTCACATTCTTGTGCAGCAGGGCGGCGCCGAATCGCGCTGGCCGGCCGAGTCCACTGATTTCCAGCGTGAGGGGCAGGTTGCCCGTGTGCTGGCGCAGTTCCTGGCGGACAGCGAAAATCAGGGGGCTGTCTCTATCCTCGCTGAGCGCGGTACCAAGAGCAAAGGTAAAATCTTCCTGGAAGGCCCTGCGGAAAATCGCCATCTTCGTCTCTTCCTGCCTTACGAACGCGCCTGGGCGGCATTGGGTCTGGCTCTGACCAAGGCGGGCTTCGAAATTGAAGACGAAGCGCCCGCGGTAAACAAATACTGGCTCAGCTATATCGCACCCGAAGACGAGAGTGACAGCTGGATGGGCCGCTTCTTTAACGCCAATCGCGACAAGCGCAGCCGCTACGTGGTTGAACTCAAGCCGGTGGCCGAAGGCGAAGCACTGATATTCCTCAATTACCAGAAGGGCCGCCGTCTGCGTGCCGAAGAGCGGGAGGCCTTGCTCAACCGCATTATGGGATATCTGCACTGATGCGTTTTGCCTCGCTCGGCAGTGGCAGCAAAGGCAACGCCACGCTGGTCGAGACCGAGCAAAGCTGCCTGCTGATTGATTGTGGCTTTACCATCAAGGAAACCGAGCGGCGGCTGGCGCGGCTCGGTCGTCGCGCCGATGATCTCAGCGCGATTCTAGTGACTCATGAACACAGCGACCATATAAAGGGTGTGTTGCCGCTGGCGCGCAAATACGGCATTCCTGTGTTCAGCAGTTTCGGCACCGCCGATTACGGTGAGATGCGCAAGTTCGCACACTGGCAGCCTCTGCAGTTGGGGCGGCACATCGATATTGCCGGTATTGATGTCCTGCCGGTGGCGGTGCCACACGATGCACGTGAGCCCTGTCAGTTTGTGCTGTGTCACCGAAAAAAGACCTTCGGGCTGCTCACCGACTTGGGTAGTATTACGCCATTCGTCAGAGAACAGTATGGACACTGTGACGCCCTGCTGTTGGAGTGCAATCACGATGTGCCAATGTTGCAGCAGGGGCCTTACCCGGCGTCGCTGAAGCGGCGGGTCGGCGGTGACTGGGGTCACCTGAACAATGAACAGGCGGCGGATTTACTGAACAGTGTCACGGTGGAACGCCTTCAGCATGTGGTGATGGCCCATCTGAGTGAACAGAACAATACCCCCGACCTAGCCAGGGCGGCGGTGGTACCGAGTTTGGCCAACAGCGAGGCATTGCTGTCGGCAGATCAAGAAGCTGGCTTCGGCTGGCTGGATATCGCATAGAGCGAATGAGGCAGACCATGGAAAAACGCGAGGAGTTGTATTCGGGCAAAGCGAAATCGGTGTACAAAACCGATGATCCGGATCGCTATATTCTCACTTTCAGAAACGACACATCGGCCTTCGATGGCGTTAAGGTTGAACAGCTAGATCGCAAGGGCATGGTCAACAACAAGTTCAATGCTTTCATTATGGAAAAGCTGCAGCAGGCGGGTGTGCCCACCCACTTCGAGCGTCTGCTGAACGACAGTGAAGCGCTGGTGAAGCGTCTGGATATGCTGCCCATCGAGTGTGTGGTGCGCAATATTGCGGCCGGTTCCATCGTCAAGCGTCTGGGTGTGCAGGAAGGTCTGGAGCTGAATCCGCCGACCTTCGAAACCTTTCTGAAAAACGACGCACTGCATGATCCCATGATCAATGAGTCACATATCCGCAGTTTCGGCTGGGCGACCGATGCCCAGATGACGCGTATGCGTGAGTTGACCTATCAGGTGAACGACATTCTCAAGGCGCTGTTTCTCGATGCCGGCATGCTGCTGGTCGACTATAAACTGGAGTTTGGCGTTTTCAGCGACGGTGAAATCTATCTGGGCGATGAGTTCTCGCCGGACGGTTGCCGTATCTGGGACAAGGAAACCCGTGAGAAACTCGACAAAGATCGCTTCCGCCAGGATCTGGGCAATGTTGTCGAATCCTACGAGCTGGTCGGACGCCGCCTGGGCATGAACTTTGATGCCTGATTATCATTGCGGCGAGTGATGCAGATGATGAAAAAAGCCCGGTTATTCACACCGGGCTTTTTTTTGTCGCCAGTTCAAGGCTGCTGGCGCTCCCCAGGAACTGGCATTCCGAGTTTGCTTTAATGAATACTATTCCGGCGTGCCGTCAGCGACAGGCGAGCAGGCGATAGCGGGTGTTTTTCTCTCCAAAGGAAAGGCGATTATGGTGCAGAGCGCACACAGTGAACCCCATCGAACAGGGCGTGCCGGTTGGTTACGTGCCTCGGTGCTGGGGGCTAACGACGGCATTGTTTCGACCGCGAGCCTGCTGCTGGGTATGGCCGCTGCTGGTGCGAGCAACGGCACCTTGCTGCTCAGCGGGGTTGCGGGGCTGGTGGCCGGGGCTATGTCGATGGCTGCCGGTGAATACGTATCGGTCAGCTCCCAGGCGGATATCGAACACGCCGATATTGAGTTTGAGCGCCAGGAGCTGGAGGCGAACCCCAGTCAGGAGCACGCCGAGTTGGCACATATTTATCGGCAGCGGGGACTGGATGCCGATACCGCCGATATCGTGGCGACCCAGTTGATGGAGTTCGATGCCCTGGATGCCCACAGCCGCGACGAAATCGGTATTTCGCCAGAGCAGAAGGCAAGACCGATGCAGGCGGCGATATCATATGGCTTGAGTTTCAGCGTGGGCGCGGCCTTGCCACTCGCGCTGGTTCTGATGCTCAAGCCCGGCCTGCTGCTCTCGGTGATGCCCATCGCCTGTATTCTTTTTCTTGCTGCGTTGGGCGCCCTGTCAGCCTGGGTCGGCGGAGCGCCGATCCTGCGAGCCAGTTTGAGAGTGACCTTCTGGGGCGCTGGCGCCATGGCGCTGACCGGCCTGGTGGGGCGACTGTTTGGTGTCGCGCTGTAGACCTGAATACGATACAGAGGTGAGTTTGTGAGCCTGTTTCCCACGCCGCTGGTACCCAGCACGCCCTACCGTTTGGCTTCGCGGCTGGACTTTTTGCTTCGCCGCCGTCTTTGGGCGCAAATCCTGTTGGCGATGGCTCTGGGTATTGGTCTGGGTTTGAGTTTGGCACCCAGTGGCGGTGCGTTGGTTGAGGCGTCTACCGCCAACTTGCTGGCGGCTTGGCTGGCACTGCCGGGTCGCCTGTTTCTGGCCATTATTCAGATGGTGGTGGTTCCCCTGGTGCTGTCGTCCATTATCCTCGGCATCGCCAGTTCGGGAGATGCGGACTTTTTGCGTCGCATCGGGTTTCGCATAGCGCCGTACTTTCTCGTCACTACCTGTGTCGCGGTCGCACTGGGGGCGGCGGTGGCACTGTGGCTGGCGCCGGGCCAATACATCACGATCGAGAATCTGGAGGCCCCCGCGTCGGTCGTCGGTGTGGCTGAGCCGCTGTCGATGGCATCGCTGCCCGATCAGATCATCGGTTTAATTCCCGCCAATCCCAGCAGTGCACTGGTGTCGGAATCCATGTTTCAGATTGTCGTATTGGCGATTTTTGTCGCGATTGCGTTGGTATCGATTAGCGATCGTCGTGCGAAACCGCTGTTGGATTTGTGTGTGTCGGTCCAGGACATTTCCATGAAAATTGTCAGTTGGGCAATGGCCCTGGCACCGGCGGCGGTGTTCGGACTGCTCGCACAAATCAGTGTGCAGGTGGGTTTCGATGCCATTGTCGGCGTTGCCAGCTATATGGGGACTGTTTTGCTGGGGCTGTTATTGCTGCTGATGTTTTATATGGTGATCGTGGCGCTGTTTGCTCGGCGTTCACCGCTGGCTTTTCTGCGGGCGATCTCCGGTGTACAGCTACTGGCATTTTCCACCTCCAGTTCGGCAGCCGTAATGCCATTGTCAATGAAGACCGCCGAGACCCAACTAAACGTTTCACCGTCGGTATCCCAGTTTGTGGTGCCCCTCGGGGCGACCGTCAATATGGACGGCACGGCGCTTTACCAAGTCGTCGCCGCGGTCTTTCTGACCCAGGTCTACGGCGTCGATCTGAGCCTGCCTCAGCTGGCCTTACTGGCGGCGACCACGGTGGGGGCGTCCATTGGTTCGCCGAGTACTCCCGGAGTGGGGATCGTAATTCTGGCGACGATTGTTCAGGGCATGGGCGTGCCGGCGGAGGGGATAGCCCTGATTCTCGGCGTCGACCGCATTCTCGATATGAGTCGCACGGCGGTGAATGTGAGTGGTGATCTGACCGCCTGTGTCGTCATGGAGCGGGTGCTGGGCGACGACACCTTGCCGCCGTCGGTCACGACGCAGGAGTGAGTGCTGCGGCAACGTGCCGCATTGTCCGGCCCTGTTAAGCGGTATAGTGTTGACAGGCAATGAGTCGTGTAGCGCTCACGACCCAGTCAAGGAGAGCCGGGATGAGGCATCACAGGTTTTTTCCAATCTTATTGGCATCGCTTTTGGGTACGGTAACGGCAGCCCATGCTGCTGGTAACGAGGCCGCGCTAAAGGCGGATGCGGTCAGCTTGGTAAAGCAGTTTGCGGGGCAGCTGAAACCCCGTCTCAAGCAAGCCATGCAAGAGGGTGGTCCGGTACATGCTGTCAGTGTCTGCTCTGAGGCGGCCCCGGCGATTGCCCGGGCGCTCAGCGAGGAGAGCGGCTGGCAGATCAAGCGGGTCAGCTTGAAGGCCCGCAACCCCAGTGCGCTGCCAGATACCCTCGAGCGCCGTGTGCTGGAAGACTTTGATGCCCGTCGTGCGGCGGGCGAATCCCCGGAAACATTGGCCTACAGTGCCGAGGTCGATGGCGAATACCGCTTTATGAAAGCGCAGCCCACCGAGGGCTTGTGCCTGGCTTGCCACGGCAGTGAGGTGGCACCCGATGTAGAAGCGGCATTGGCCAAGTACTACCCCAACGATCAAGCGCGAGGCTACCAGCTTGGCGATATTCGCGGCGCTTTCAGCCTTCGTTACCCGGTCAAATAGCTGCTGGGACC
This sequence comes from Spongiibacter sp., assembly GCF_984394615.1. Taxonomy (NCBI): domain Bacteria; kingdom Pseudomonadati; phylum Pseudomonadota; class Gammaproteobacteria; order Cellvibrionales; family Spongiibacteraceae; genus Spongiibacter; species Spongiibacter sp. The sequence continues at coordinate 31,613 of NZ_CFHTQA010000041.1, forward strand.
TGCGTCGACCTCGTCTATTTGCAGGTCATCCGTTTGGAGGGGCGCTATCCGCCCCTTGATCCAGATCAAATTGGCAGCCTGACGAGCCACTTACTCTGCGTCTTACGAACTGTTGCAAAGTCTGTAACAGCATAAGAATCAGAGGATGGCCGCCATGAACCAACCCCTTCGCAAGCCCTATATTATTGAAACCAAGCCTCTGCCTGAGCGTTATGCCCGCGGCTGGCATTGTATTGGCAAAGCCGACAGTTTTGGCTGCGAGCCTCGAGCCATGAATTACTTTGGCAGTAAGTGGGTGGCCTACCGAGGGGAAGAGGGCGGTCAGTTGTATGTGGTGGGTTCCTATTGCCCCCATATGGGCGCAGACCTCAGTCGCGGCAAAGTCTGCGGAAACTCTCTGCAGTGCCCCTTTCATCACTGGAGCTGGGGCGGTGACGGTGTTTGCGACGATATTCCCTACGCGGACCGTATTCCTCCCAAGGCCGTTATCCCGGCGATGCCCGTGCTGGAAGAAAATGGTCTGGCGTTTGTGTGGCATGACCCCGAGGGGCAGCCGCCGATTGCCGAGCAACGCCCCCGACGCAACGAGGACTAT